>NZ_DBIC01000306.1:0-20487 GCF_002296545.1 Herbaspirillum sp. UBA812
TCCGAAGTGCGCTCGCTGGCGCAGCGCTCGGCGGCGGCCGCCAAGGAGATCAAGACCCTCATCGATGATTCCGTGGCCAAGGTCGATACCGGCAGCCGCCTGGTGGAGCAAGCCGGCAGCACCATGACCGAAGTGGTCGCCAGCGTGCGCCGCGTCACCGACATCGTCAGCGAGATCACCGCCGCCAGTTCCGAGCAAAGCAATGGCATCGAGCAGGTCAACCTGGCCATCACCCAGATGGATGAGGTGACCCAGCAGAACGCCGCGCTGGTGGAACAGGCCGCCGCAGCGGCCGGCTCGCTGCAGGACCAGGCGGGCAGGCTGTCGGAACTGGTGAGCGTATTCAAGCTGGAGCGCGCCCATGCCGCTGCGCAGGCGGCCCCGGTGGCTGCGCGGTCTGCCGCACTGTCGCCCAAACCGCAGCCCCGGCCGCAACCCAAGCCGGCCGTCCGCGCCACTGCAACGGCACCAGCACTGCCGGCCGCCCCTGCACCCAAAGCCGGCAAGGCGGCCAAGGCCCCGTCTGCGGACGAGGGGGACTGGGAACAATTCTGAAGCCGGCCCGGGGATGGGCAACTGTTCAAGTTGGACAGCGGACTTGCCGTTAATCAACAAGACTGGCAGCATGCAAGCTGTCAGGAGCGCACTGTTGCAGTCAACTGGTGCTCTTGCAGGGGCAGTCTGTCGGCACTTTGCCGGCATTTCGCTGTCCATGGTGAACGAGCAAGACGAATTGCACAGGCTGCCCGCCTGATCCCGCCGGCCATCGGCAAGGAGGACATCATGAAACGCGACAAAGCCCTCATGGGCGAAATCCTGAAGCAACTGGCATCCTTCGGCACCCTCTACGGCGACGTGGAAAAGATCCAGAGTGCCTTGCCCGGCCAGGTGGCCCCGGAGGTGATCCTGCATCACCTGCGACTGCTCTATGACCGCGGACTGGCGGCGGTGGACATGCACAATTTCTGGCGCGTCACCGATCAGGGGTATGATGCGCTCGAAGTCGGTGGCGAGCTCTTCGGCAAGCAGGAAGCGCCGCTACCCGGACAACGTGGCATCGACAACTAGTTTTCAATTCAATGAGCATCCAGGCAACACCTTCTCTCTCCCCTGCACCGTCCTTTCCCTCCGGCACACCCGCTGACGTCCCCGCCGGCCGTCAGCGGGTGGTGCTGGACACCAATGTCTGCCTGGACCTGTTCGTCTTCCGCGATCCACGCTGGGCGGCGCTGCAGGCCGCGCTGGAACAAGGGAGCGTAGAGGCTTACACCCGCGAGGATTGCCGCAGCGAGTGGCTGGCCGTACTGGATTATCCGCATCTGCCGGTCACCCCCGAGACCAAACCCGCGATCTGCGCTGAATTCGACCGCCTGCTGCGGTGTCTGCCGCTGGCCCAGGTCAATACGTTCGGCTTGCCCGTCTGCACCGATCGCGACGACCAGAAATTCCTCGAACTGGCGCTGCAATGCCAGGCCCACGTGCTGGTGAGCAAGGACAAGGCGGTCCTGAAGCTCGGCAAGCGCACCGTCAAGCGCGGCCTGTTTGCCATCGTGCCGCCCCAGCTCTGGCGCGCCGATGCCTTCCTTGATGCGGCCATCTGAAGGCCGCCGCGAATGCGGCTAGAATAGCGGGCTTGCGATCATCACAAGAACGAGCCCGCTGCAATGAGCACCCCCAACATCGTCACCAAGCTGCCCAAGGTGGGCACTACCATCTTCACCGTCATGTCTGCATTGGCCAGCGAAAAAGGCGCGGTCAACCTGGGACAGGGCTTCCCCGATTTCCATTGCGACCCGGCCCTGGTGGATGCGGTCACCCGCGCCATGCAGGACGGCCTGAACCAGTACCCGCCCATGGCCGGCGTGCTGCCGCTGCGCGAAGCCATTGCCGACAAGGTGGAGCGGCTCTACGGCCATCGCTATGATCCGGTCTCCGAGATCACCGTCACGGCCGGTGCCACCCAGGGCATCCTGACCTCGGTGCTGTGCGCGGTGCATCCGGGTGACGAAGTGATCGTGATCGAGCCGGTCTATGACTGCTACGTGCCGGCCATCGAGCTGGCCGGTGGCGTACCGGTGTTCGTGCAGATGGAAGTGGGCGCCGCGGGTTACAGCATCCCTTGGGACAAGGTCCGCGCAGCGGTCACGCCCAAGACCCGCATGATCATGGTCAACACCCCGCATAACCCGACCGGCAGCGTCATGCGCGCATCCGACGTGGCCGCGCTGGCGGACATCGTGCGCGGCACCGATATCCTGATCCTCTCCGACGAAGTCTATGAGCACATGGTCTTCGATGGCCAGCCACATGAATCGCTGGCGCGCCATCCGGAGTTGGCCGAGCGCAGCTTCATCAATTCCAGCTTCGGCAAGACCTATCACGTCACCGGCTGGAAAGTCGGCTATGTGGCAGCCCCCGCTGCGCTGACCGCCGAATTCCGCAAGGTGCACCAGTTCAACGTCTTTACCGTCAACACGCCGGTGCAGTATGGCTTGGCCGAGTATATGAAGAACCCTGCACCGTACCTGGATTTGCCGGCGTTTTACCAGAGGAAGCGTGACCTTTTCCGCACAGGACTGGCCAACACCCGGTTCGAATTGCTGCCCTCGCAAGGCACCTATTTCCAGTGCGTGAAGTACGACGCCATCTCGGACCAGTCCGAAGGCGACTTCTGCAAGTGGCTCACCAGCGAGATCGGCGTGGCCGCCATCCCGGTGTCGGCCTTCTACAACACGCCCAAGGAATCGGGCATCGTGCGCTTCTGCTTCGCCAAGAAGGACGAGACGCTGCGACTCGCGCTGGACCGGCTGGCCAAGTTGTAAGACGGCCGCCGCACAGATTTTGTACAGATATTTTCCGTAACGTGACCTCCCCCCTCAACACGACACGCAAAAAAGGAACGCCATGATCGACGTCTACAGCTGGGCCACGCCCAACGGCCACAAGGTTCACATCATGCTGGAAGAATGTGGACTGCCCTACACCGCGCATGCCATCGATATCGGTGCCGGTGACCAGTTCACGCCCGAATTCCTGAAGATTTCACCCAACAACAAGATCCCCGCCATCGTCGATCCCGATGGTCCGGACGGTGCGCCGATCTCGCTGTTCGAGTCCGGCGCCATCCTGATCTACCTGGCTGGCAAAACCGGGCGCTTCCTCGGCGAGACCGTGCGCGAGAAGTATGAAGTGCTGCAATGGGTGATGTTCCAGATGGGTGGCCTGGGGCCGATGCTGGGCCAGGCGCACCACTTCCGCCTGTATGCGCCGGAGCAGATCGAATACGCCGTGAACCGCTACAGCAACGAAGCGCGCCGCCTGTACCAGGTGATGGACAAGCAGCTCGGCCAGCATGCCTACCTGGCTGGCGAGAACTACACCATCGCCGATATCGCCTGCTTCCCGTGGACCCGTTCGCACAAGAACCAGGGCATCGATCTGGCGGACTTCCCCAACGTCCAGCGCTGGTTCGATGCCATCAGCGCACGTCCGGCGGTGCAGCGCGGCGTGACCGTGCTGGCCGACAAGCGCAAGCCGCTGCACGATGACAAGGCCAAGGAATTGCTGTTCGGAAAAAGCCAGTACGAGAAACGCTGATCGTACATTGCCGCGGGCGGCTATCCGGCCCGCCTGCGGCAACCGCATCAGGGACAGGCAAAGGGCGCAAACTCGAAACGGTTGCGCCCTTTTTCCTTGGCGCGATAAAGGGCATCGTCGCTGGCACGCAGGACCTGCTCCTGGCCGGCGCAATCGCCCTGCATGAGGGCGATGCCGATCGACAGCGTCACCTCCACTTCCCTGCCCTCATGCAGCATGGGCTGGCTGGCAAAGCTGGCCTGCAGGCGCATGGCGAATTCGGCCGCAGCATGCAGATTGGCGCCGGCCAGGATCACCGCGAACTCCTCTCCCCCCAGCCGTCCGGCGGTGTCGGTCTTGCGCAGCTGGCTCCTGAGTACTTGCGCAAAATGCTTCAGGACCTGGTCGCCGACGGCGTGACCGAGACTGTCGTTGATGCGCTTGAAATGATCCAGGTCGCACATCAGTACCGCGGCCGTGTCGAGCACGCCGCGCTGGAGGCGGTTGTACTCGTCCTGCAGGCGTTGCATGAAGAAACGGCGGTTGGGCAGCTGGGTGAGGTAATCCGTGAGGGCGAATTCCTGCAGTTCCAGTTCGAAGGCCTTGCTTTCACTGATGTCGCTGATGAAGCCATGCCACAGCGTCGTGCCATCCTCCAGCCGGCGCGGCCGCGCCTGGCCGCGCAGCCAGCGCACGCCGTTGCCGGGGGTGATCACGCGGAACTCCAGCATCCAGTGCGAAGCACCGGCCAGCACCGCCTGACGCGCCGCTTCATAGAGCGGCATGTCTTCAGGATGAATGACGGTATCGATGATGACGGGTGTTTCCAGCAACTGCTGGGGGGTGAGCCCGTAGGTTTCGCGCGCGCCTTCGCTGACGTAGGTAAAGTAACCCCGCTCGCCCGGGGGCACGCGGAACTGGAACACCATGCCGGGAATTTCACTGGTCAGGTAATCGAGCATGCGGCTGCTCTTGGCCAGTTTCTCGGTCAGTCGCCGCACCTCGGTGATGTCGGTGGTGGTGCCGATCATGCGCAGCGCATTGCCCTCGGCATCGCGTGCCACCACCTTGCCGCGGCTGCTGATCCATTTGTAGCTGCCATCGCGGCAGCGGATGCGGTGCTCGACCTGGTAAGTATCGGAACGTGAGGCGAAATGCTGGCGAATGGTCTCCTGCACATAAGGCAGGTCATCCGGGTGAATGCGCTGGTAGGCATCCTGCAGATGGCTGGAAAGCTCCCAGTCCTCGTAGCCCAGGATGGCTTTCCAGCCGCGCGAATAATACATCTCGCCGGTGACGGCATTGCGGTCCCAGATGCCGGTACCGCTGCCCTCGATGGCCAGCGCCATGCGCTCGTCGGCCTCGCCGGGCGGATCGCTCTTGACCCGCGCATGGACCGGCACCAGGGAGCGCTCGATCGCCAGCATGGCCATCGATACGGCCGCACCCACGGTGTCGCGGTACGCCTGCTCCAGATGGGAGGCGTCGCCCGGCGCATCGTTGGCGGCGCAGATGGTCAGGATGCCGGCGACCTCGCCGGCGAAGGAACGCAGCGGCAGCATTTCCAGCAGGGAGCGTTCGTGGCGTGCCGCCAGGGCCGTCAGGGCATGCCAGAACTGCGGGGTGTCGGGATCGTCCACCGCCAGCGCCGTCAGCTCGGCCAGGAAAGCCGGCGCCACGCGCGGCGCGGCACCTACTTGCAGGCGGCGGGCCTGGGGATCGAACAGGAAGATGGCCAGCGCACGTTGCGGATAGCTGCCCGAAAAACCGCTGGCGATGCGGTCCAGCAATTGCTCCAGCGGCGCACCGCGGGCAATGTAGGACAGCGTCAGGTTGTTGAAGGCGAGCGCCTTCCGGTAGAACTCGGCATCGGCGTCAACCTGTACGGGCGGGCGTTCTGACATCATGAGAAACAGGATCGGCAAGGACGCAGCGGCGACACCGGATGCGCCGCTGTATGGATGGACATTAGCACCTTATGACAATGCGTGGCAGTTTCTCATCCAGCCCCGCACGAATAACCGTGCTGGCAGGCAAGGACGATGCCATCAGGCCACACTATGCATGAGCTTCTGCGAGGATGCGCGCAGGACTGCGCGCAGTCAGGTGGAGCGATTCGCCTAGTAACGGCGCACCAGGAATTCCGCCACGCAAACGGGCTTGTCGGACCCTTCACATTCCACGGTAATGAGCCAGGCCAGCTGCACGCCACCGGGGATGTCCTCGGTGGATTCCAGGCGGATGATGCCGCGCACTTTTCGGCCCACCGGCAGGGGTGCCGGGAAGCGTACGCGATTCAAGCCGTAATTGAGCAGCATGCGTACATCCGGCCCCAGGCTGATGGATTCCGACAGCAGGCGCGGCAGCAGCGCCAGTGTCAGGAATCCGTGCGCCACCGTGCCGCCGTAGGGCAGCTCGCGGGCCGCACGTTCAGGGTCGACGTGGATCCATTGATGGTCGCCGGTGGCCTCCGCAAAGCGGTCCACCTGTTCTTGGGTGACGGCAATCCATTCGCTGGTGGCCACTTCCTGGCCTGCCAGCGATTTCAGTTCTTCCAGGCTGGCGATGTTGCGCATGCTGGTTTCCTTCCCTTGTCGTTATCGTGTGGCCGGCGCGCAGGCGATGCGCGCTGCCTTTTTTGTCTTGTCCGTTCAGCCATCCTGCCAGACCACCCGGTTGCGGCCCTGCTGCTTGGCCAGGTAGAGACGGCGGTCAGCCATCTCGATCAGTTCGCGGATGTCCTGCTCCGGTGTCGGCACCATGGTGGCCGCACCGATGCTCACGGTCAGCCAGGCACTGACCTTGGAGCGCTCATGCGGGACTTGGTTCGCCTCGATCAGCTGGCACAACTTCTGGCCCAGGGCCTGGGCCCCTTCCAGCGGGGTGCGGGGCAGGATCATGGCAAATTCCTCGCCGCCGAAACGGGCCGACAGGTCGGCCGGACGCTGGATGCTTTCATCGAGCGTTTGCGCGACCCGGCGCAGTACCGCATCGCCGGCGACGTGACCATAGTTGTCGTTGTACAGCTTGAAGAAATCGACGTCGATCAGCAGCAGTGACAGGTGCAGTCCGTCACGCCGGGCGCGGCGCCATTCAGCGCCCAGGTAGTCGTCGAAATAGCGGCGGTTGGCGATGCCGGTCAGGCCATCGGTATTGGTCAGGCGCTGCAGCTCGAAATTGCTCTTCTGCAGCTGCTGCTGGCTCTCGCGCAGCGCGCGGTAGGCCGCATCGCGCTGCAGCAGGTTGATGTAGGAGCGCGAGTGATAGCGCAGCCGCGCCACCAGTTCGATCACATCGGGCAACTTGACCATGTAATCGTTGGCACCGCCGGCGAAGGCATCGCGCTTGATTTCGGCATCGTCGCGCGAGGACAGCACGATAATCGGCACATTGGCCAGCACCGCGCTGGCACGGTACTGGCGCACCAGGGTCATGCCATCCACGCCCGGCATGACCAGGTCCTGCAGGATCACCGTGGGACGGGTCTTCTCGGCCACGGCCAGGGCTTCATCGGCACGGGTGCAGAAATGGAAGTCGATGTTCTCTTCCTTGGCCAGGGCGCGGCGGATCGCCTCGCCGACCATGGCCTGGTCATCCACCAGCAACACCATGATCTTGTAGTCGTCGGCGGGCAATACGGGGCCGCCACCCGGGGTGTCGGTTGCTTGCACCGAACTCATCATGCTTTCCTTCATTTCAGTTGCGTCACACCCCGGCCAGCAGCGCCTGCAGCCGTGCCGCCATGGCACTGACCGGCAGCACATCGACGGCGGCGTTGAGCGCTACGGCGGCCTTGGGCATGCCGTAGACGGCGCAGCTCTTCTGATCCTGCGCCAGGGTGTGATAGCCGTTGTCGCGCAGGGCCTTCAGGCCCGCTGCGCCATCGCGGCCCATGCCGGTCAGCAGCACGCCGGTGGCCTTGCCATCCCAATGGCGCACGATGCTATGGAAAAACGCGTCCACCGAGGGCCGGTAGACATCCGTGGGCGCGCCCTCGACATACGCGAGACGGCTGCCCTCCTTGAAGACGAGATGATGATTGCTGCCCGCCAGCAGGACTTCACCACGGCGCGGCAGATCGCCTTCGACCGCCAGGCGCACGCGCAGCACCGACTGCTGCTGCAGCCACTGCGCCATGCCGGGCGCGAAGGCGGCATCGATGTGCTGCACGATCACGATGCTGCCGGGGAATTCACGCGGTACCTGCTTGAGCAGGGCCGACAGCGCGGCCGGTCCGCCGGCCGACGCCCCGATGGCCACCAGCGGAGCCAGGTCGCCCTGGAGATTCGGGGCCAGCGGACGCAGCGGCAGGCGCACCGGGGCGGCCATGTCGTCCGGACTGAGCAAGCCGAGCTGGTCGATCTTCTCGATCAACGCCGCCGCATCGCGCTTGCCGGCCGCGCCGATGAGCGCCGGGGTCTGGGTGGCATCGAGCGCGCCATAGCCCATGGCTTCATAGATCTTGGCAGCACCGGTATCCATGTCGGAGGTCACCACCAGGATCGGGCACGGGGAGTCCTGCATGATGCGGCGGGTGGCTTCCACGCCATCCATCTTGGGCATGAGCAGGTCCATCAGCACCACATCGGGCAACTGCCAGGCGCACATCTGCACCGCCTGTTCGCCATCGCGGGCGATCCAGATCAATTCGTGGCGGCCACTCTCGGCAATCACCCGGCGCAGCACTTCCACCATCATGGGGGTGTCGTTGACAATGCCGATCTTCACGTTGTCGCCTCTCCAATCAAATCCATGACGGCCTGCAACAGGCTTTCATCATGGAAACTGCTCTTGGTGAAATAATGATCGGCCCCGGCTGCCAGGCCACGCTGCCGATCCTCTTCACGGTCCTTGTACGACACGATCATCACCGGCAGCGCCTGCAATTGCGGCGCGCCGCGTATCAGGGTGACCAGCTCGATGCCATCCATGCGCGGCATGTCGATATCGGTGATGACCAGGTCGAAATGCTCGGCACGCACGGCATTCCAGCCATCCATGCCATCCACTGCCACCGTGACCTGATAGCCCCGGTTGGTCAGCAGCTTGCGTTCCAGTTCGCGCACGGTGAGTGAATCGTCCACCACCAGTACTTTCTTGCGCACCGCCACGGCCGCCGCACCGGCAGGATCCGCGTCGACCGTCTGCAGCCGTCCCGAGGCGGTGAGCTTTTCCACCGTGCGCAGCAAGTCGGCCACGTCCAGAATCAGCAAGGGCGCGCCATCTTCCATCAGCGCACCGGCCAGGATGTCGGGAATCTTGCCCAAGCGTGCATCCAGCGGTTGCACCACCAGCATGCGCTCGCCCAGGAAGGCATCGACCGCGATGCCGTAGCTGTGTTCCTCCTCGCCGATCACCACCACGCAGACACTGCCGTCTCGGACGCGCCACTGGCCACGTTGCAGCACCTGGTGCGCACTGACCAGGCCAACCTGACGGCCACCGTGGCTGAAGTGCTGGTAGCCTTCGAGGGTCTGCAGGGCCTCGGCCGGCAAACGCAAGGTCCGATTTACGTAGGCCAGCGGAAACGCATAAGGTTCACCGGCGATCTCCACCAGCAGGCTGCGAATCACCGACAGCGTCAGCGGCAACTGCAGCAGGAAGCGGCTGCCCTGCCCCGGCCGCGTGGTGATACGGATCGTTCCGCGGACCTGCTTGAGCATGTCCGCCACCACGTCCAGGCCGACCCCGCGTCCGGAAATCTCGGTGACGGTCTCGCGCAGGCTGAAGCTGGGCAAGAGCAGAAAGTCCAGCAATTCGGCGTCCGACAGGCGCTCGGCAATCTCCTGGGTCGCCAGGCCGCGCGCCACCACCGTGCGGCGCAATGCGTCCAGGTCGATGCCGGCACCATCATCGGCCACCTCGATCAACAGCATGCCCGCACTGTGCCTTGCCTCCAGCCGCACCACACCCTGCTCCGGCTTGCCGGCCGCACGGCGCGTGCTGCCGTCCTCAATGCCGTGGTCCACCGCGTTGCGCAGCAGGTGGCCGAGCGGTGCTTCCAGCTTTTCAAGAATATCGCGGTCGATCTGGGTGGCGGTGCCGCTGATGTCCAGCCGCACCGATTTGCCCAGCGCATTGCCGACGTCGCGCACCATGCGCGCAAAGCCGGCGGTGCCATCGGCAAAGGGCCGCATGCGGCAGGCCAGCGCCTCGTCATACAGTTGTTGCGAGAGATTGACCGAACGCCGGTCGAAGGCATCCAGCGCAATCAATTGTTCACCCAGCAGTTGCTGGTTGGTTTGCATCAGCGCGCGCAATTCGGCCAGCGTAGTCTGGGCGAATTCGTCGAGCTGGCTGGCGGCCAGCTTCTGTTGCAGCAGGTCCAGTGCCTGCACGGCCTCGCGCTGCACGCGCTTCATGCGCAGCATGCTGGCCGAGAAGGGTTTCAGGCGGCGCGATTCCACCAGCGATTCGCCGGTCAGGCTCAGGAGCCGGTCCAGGCTGTCCGCACTGACGCGCACGGCGCGCGCGGCAGCGGTCTGGTTGACGATGGGCGCGCTTGCTCCGGATTGTGGCGGCTCCGTCACTAGGGCCGACGGTGCCGGCGCTGGTGGCTGCGGGGCCGCCTCGGCGGCGAAGGCCTCCTGCAGTGCGGCCGAGGGCGCGGGCCAGGGATCGGCATCCGCACCACTAATCACGGCCGGCAAGGCTTGCAGGAAAGCCTGTACCTCGGCGCTGCCGGCGTGGTCGACCCAGGTTTCGTCGCCGTCCGGTGGCGAGGCGATCCGTCCCAGCAGATCGGCCCCGCGCAGCAGCACATCGATATGTTTTTTCTCCAGCCGCAGCTTGCCCTGCTGCGCCAGGACGAAGCAGTCCTCCAGCACGTGGGCTACCTTGACGGCGGTTTCCAGGCCGACGATGCGGGCGGCGCCCTTGAGCGAATGGCCGGCACGCATGCAGGCCTCCAGATGCTCGGCCGCCGTCGGTTGCTGCTCCAGCGCCAGCAGGCTGGTATTGAGCTGGGCAATCTGGCTTTCCGCCTCGAAGCGGAACAGGTCCAGCATGGACATCTGGCTCAGATCGGGCGTACTCATGTCATGCTCCGGTTGAGTACGTAGAACAGCAATTCGTGGTCGAGCAGGCCGATGGGACGGCCGCGCCACTCCACCATGCCGCGCGTGTACTGGATGGCCGCCTGGGCCAGTGTGGTCGGTACCGCGGCCAGGCTTTCATCTGCATAGCGATGAACCCCGGCCACCTCTTCCACCGGAAACACCAGGATCTGCCCTTCATGCGCCGCCACCAGCAGATGCGGGGCCGGCGTGTCATCGGGCAGCTGGAACACCCGGGCCAGCGAGACGCAGATGCGCAGGCTGCCACGAATGTTCACAACGCCCGCAATGGCGGTGTTGCGCTGGTGAGGCAGGCTGTGCAGGGGCCGGGTCTCGGCCACTTCCTGCACCACGGACGTGGCAATCGCGAGCCACTCGCCGGCAATGCGCACCACCAGGGCCGAGGCCAGCACGGCGCGATCTTCCTGCACTTCCTCCGCAGCCACACCCGCGCGTGCCCACTCCTGCGCTACCTCGTCGGACGCCTGCACACGATCTAGCTGCTGCATGGCGGCACGCGCGAACGTCGGGCAATTCAGGCAGCGGATGTGATGCGCCAGTTCGGGACAGCTGCCATCGCCCTTGGTCCCGATGCGGTTCCAGCAATCCTCCAGCGTGGCGCGCGGCGGGGTCAGCGTCGGCTCAGCCATGATGCGGCTCCTCGGTCGTCGTCACACGGCTGGCGCGCTGGCGCAGGCGCTCGGCTCCGGCGGTATCACCTTGCGCCTGCAGCAGGGCGGCCAGTTGCAGCAAAGCCGCCTGGTGCTGCGGTGCCAGATACAGCACCTTGCGGTAGCAACGCTGGGCCTGCCCGGCATCACCGCCGGCATCGTGGATCAGACCCTGCAGATAAAAAGCCTCGGCGCTCGGTCCCAGCTCGTCGATGGCTTGTTCGCACAAGGCAGCTGCTTGCGCGAACTGTCCTGCATCGGCCAGCAAACGAGCACGCTGCAGCAAGGGCTGGCTGCTTGCTGACAGCGGTGCTGGCACGGGCGCAGCGAAAGCGTTGATTCCTGAGTCAGCGGCCAACGCCGACGCGGCCGGACGCGCCCGGCGTGCCGGAACAGGCGCAGCCAACAGCGGCTGCGCTGCTGCCAATACCGTCTCGCGCCAGGCCGGTTTCTCCACCGCCACGCGCTTGCGGAAACCGAAGGCCAGTGCAATGCCGGCCGACTCCAGACGCGGGCTGAGCATCAGTCCGCCTTCGGCGGGGCCGACGAAGATCACGGCATCCGGTTTCATGAGGCTTTCCAGCAGGCTCACCACCTGGCGCTGCACCTCGCGCTCGAAGTAGATCAGCACGTTGCGACAAAAGATGAAATCGTAAGGCGCAGCCTGCCGCAGCAAATCCGGTGCCAGCAGATTGCCGGGCGCAAAGCGCACCTGGCGCCGGATCGCTTCCTCCAGTTGCCAGCCCTGCTCCACCGTCATGAAATGGCGATCCCGGAAACCCAGGGCCTGTCCCCGGAAGGAATTGCGGCCATAGACACCGGCCGCCGCGATCTCCAGCGAGCGGGTACGAATATCGTAAGCGTCGATGACGAACTGCGACGGCATGACGCCCGCCTCCAGCAGGGCCATGGCGACCGAATACGGTTCTTCGCCAGTGGAGCATGGCAGGCTCAGAATACGCACCGGCACATCGGGCTGCGAAAGCAGCCGCTCCCGCGCGAGCCGTGCCACGGCGAAAATGGCTTCACGGTCGCGGAAGAACCAGGTCTCCGGTACCACGGCCAGTTCGATCAGGGCCTGCAACTCGGCGGCCGACCCCTGCAGCCGTGCCAGATAGTGGCCATCGTCCGCGATGCCCAGCGCCGCCATACGCTCGCGCACCACCCGTTCGATGAGGCTGCTGCCAACGGTGGCCATGTCCAGGCCCATGACGGCCTTGAGCTTGTCGGCGATCAGCGGCAGGCTCTTCATGCCGGCACCTCCGGGTAGAGCAAGGCGCGCGTAGCCGGGTCCAGCAGGTCGCCCACTTCCACCCGCTGCAGCAGTCCGCCCTGATATGGCATGACAGGCCAGAGGTAGGGAGCCCCCTCATTGCGGACGGCGGCCGGCGTGAAGTGGGCCGGATCGAGGCGCAGCGTGTCGGTGGCCTGCGGCAGGATCAGGCCCAGCAGCACCGGCAGCGCCTGCGCGTGGCGGTAATGCACCAGCACCAGGCGCGTACTCACGCGCGCCGGAGCGGGATGACCGAGCGCCAGCATGGACAGGTCGATCACCGGCACGTGGCCGCTGCCATGCGGCAGCAGCCCGGCTACCCATGCGGGTGCGCCGGGCAGCGATTTGCAGGGGGAAAGCGGCAATACCATCGCCACCTCGGCGGTGGGCAAGGCGTAGCGCTCTTCCCCCAGGGAAAACAGCAGATGCAGGGACTGGCTCATGAGCACGCTGGGCGGGACCGGTGCGGCGCTCAGTCCGTCACCTTGAAGCGCGAGACGCCATTGCGCAATTCGTTGGAGACCACGTTCAGTTCGTCGATGGCCTGGCTCGATTGCTGCAGCGACTCCACGGTCTGCTGGGCCGCTTCGGAGAGCTGCACCAGCGCCTGGTTGATCTGCTCGGCGCTGCTGGCCTGGGCCTGCATGCCTTCGTTGACGATCTGGAAGCGCGGTGCGAGTGCCTGCACCTGGGCAATGATCTGCGACAACTGGCTGCCGGCGGTCTGCACATCCTGCATGCCGCGGCGTACCTGGTCGGAGAACTTGTCCATGCCCATGACGCCGGCTGCCACGGCCGACTGGATTTCCTTGACCATGACTTCGATGTCGTAGGTCGCCACGGCAGTCTGGTCGGCCAGGCGGCGGATTTCGGTGGCCACCACCGAGAAGCCGCGGCCATGCTCGCCGGCCTTCTCGGCCTCGATGGCGGCGTTCAGCGACAGCAGGTTGGTCTGGTCGGCCACCTTGGTGATGGTGGTGACGACCTGGTTGATGTTGCCCGCCTTCTCGTTGAGGATGGCCAGCTTGGCGCTGACCGAACCGGCCGCATCCATCACGTTCTGCATGGTGTCGCCCATGCGGGTCAAGCCCGCCTGGCCGCTGCCGGCCAGCGCCGAAGTCTGTTCCGAGACCACCGACACTTCATTCATGGTGCGCACCAGGTCACGCGAGGTTGCGTGAATCTCGCGCGAGGTCGCGCCGATCTCGGTGGTGGTGGCCGCCGTTTCGGCGGCGGTGGCCTGTTGCTGGCGGGCCGTGGCGGCGATCTCGGTGACCGACGTCGCCACGCGTGCCGAGGACTTCTGCGCCTGCGAAACCAGCGCGGTCAGCTCATCGGTCATGCGGTCGAAGCCGTTGCCCAGCACGCCAAACTCATCCTTGCGGTCCAGCTCCACGCGGCGCGAGAAATCGCCCGAGCGCATGATGTCGAGCAGGCCCATGAGCTTCTGCAGCGGCTCGTTGATGGCGCGCATCAGGAAGAAGCCGCACACCAGCGCCACCAGCAGCGCTGCCATCAGCGCGCTCATCAGGGTGAACTGGGCCGAGTTGACGGCATCGCCGATGCGCTGGGCGGCGTCGTCGGCGATGCCCTTGTTGGTCTCGACCATGCGCTGCGTCAGTTGATAGCCGGTACGCCATTGCGGACGAATCTGCTCGTTGACGATCTTGTCGATCGGGGCGCGCTGGCTGAAGTCCATCTTCAGCACCTCGCTGACGACGGCACGGTATTTCTGCCGCGTCTCCTTGAATTGCTCGAAGAGCTTGCGGTCAGCATCGCTGAAGATGGTCTTGTCGTAATCTTCCTGCAAGCGGTCGAGGCGCTCGGCGTTGCGGCGCAGCAGTGCCAGGTCAGCCTGGCGCTCGGCATCATTGGCATCGATCTGAATGATCTGCTGGGTCATCAGCAGGTTTTCGTACCACGCAGCGTTGATCTGGGTGCTGTAGTAGAGACCGGGGGTGGAGTCGTCGCGCAGCGCCGTCGCCCCCTTCTCGATGTGGCCAAGGTTGACCGCCGAAATCCCGGCCATCAGTGCCATCAGCAGCAGGATGAGCCCGAAGCTCCCGAGGATGCGTTGCTTGATCGTCCAGTTCTTCATGCGCAGTTTTCCCCCTTTGGAATGAGCACCCCGCCCTGGCGCGCCTTCGTGAGGTGCGCATGAACGAAAGTTCGCCTGTGGCTAACCCGGGCCATCTAGTGCGATCGGTTGTGGATTAGTGCGGCCTAGTAATACTTCGAGATTATCATTGAAATCTTTCAATATCACTATTATCCCTTGCGTAATGATTCTTTGCCTGAAGGAAATAAAAACGGCACCCGCAGGTGCCGTTTGAGTGCGTCAGCCGATGGGCGGGATCACACCGGCATGGGCTTGTTGTCCTGCAGGTCGAGGAAGCCCTTGATGAGGCGGTAGGCTTTCCAGATCCAGGCCAGCGAGAACACCAGAATCGCCACCGGGATTCCGATCACCGTCGCCCACAGCACGCCGCCGGCGAACAGCCAGAACAGGTACCACCAGAAGGAGCGGATCTGCCAGCGATGGTGGGTGTAAAGGAAGGTATCGCGCACGTCGCCGCGCTTGAGGTAATTGACGATCAGGGGCAGCCACGACAGCATGCCCAGCGAAAACACCAGGCAGGCAGCATGCGCCAGGTAGAGCCACCAGACCAGGTCACGGCCGGTCTGGGTCTGTGGGTCGAATACCAGTTCCTGGTTCATCGCGTCTCCTGAAATGAGGGGGAAGCCGGCCCCGACGTCAGGCCAGCAGGTTCAAGATGCCGTCCAAGCCCACAAAATTCAAGCCCACGCTGGCCTGGGCACGCACCACCGGCTTGGCGCGGAAGGCCACCGACAGGCCCGAGATGCCCATCATGCGCAGGTCATTGGCGCCATCGCCCATGACGATGGCCTGGCTTGGTTCGGCACCGATCTCGCGGCAGATGCGCTCCACCGTTGCACGCTTCTCGTCGGCATTGACGATACCGCCGACCACCTTGCCGGTGAGCTTGCCCTCGGCCACTTCCAGCGTGTTGGCGTGGGTGTAGTCCAGGTTCAGGCGTGCCTTCATGCGGTCGGTGAAGAAGGTGAATCCGCCTGAGACCAGCAGCGTCTTGAGGCCGGCGGCCTGCACTGCCTTGAGCATGTTTTCCGCGCCCAACGACAATTGCAGGCGCTCATCGTAGACACGCTGCAGCGCACCCGCATCCAGCCCCTTGAGCAATGCCACACGGCGGGTCAGGCTTTCGTTGAACTCGATCTCGCCGCGCATGGCCGCTTCGGTGATCTCGGCCACCTGCGGTTTCAACCCCTGCATGTCGGCGATTTCGTCGATGCATTCGATGGTGATCAGGGTGGAATCCATGTCCATGGCCACCAGGCGGAAATCGGACAATTTGCGGCCCTCTTCGATGAAGGCATAGTCCAGGCGCGTCTGCAGGCAAGCCGCATCGATGCTGGCCTTGAGCGCATCGCTCTGGCTCACGCCCGCCACACGCCAGGCATCGGCATCCGGTACGCGGTCATCTGCAATGCGCTCGGCGCGGCCACCGGCCAGGGCAGCGATGGACTCGATGGCGGAAGACGGCACGGCGTGTTGCTTGGGGGCTTGCAGGATCAGGTTCATGTTGTTCTGTTGATTCATGGGTGCGATGGGATTCGTTGTAGCGTGGCCAGAAGAGCACTCAACCGGTGAGTGCCTTCATGGTCGCCTTGACCTGCTGCACGCGGGCATTCAGGTCCGGCATGTTGGCCGTGATGCGCAGCTTGTCGGGGCCATTGAGCTTGACCTGGCGATTCTTCTGCACCAGCTCGATGATGCGCATGGCGTCGATCGGCGGATTGGGAACGAACTGCAGCAGCGCCGCTTCGGAATGGGCATCGATCTTGATGATGCCCAGCGGCTTGGCCGCAATGCGCAGGCGGTGCGTTTCGATCAGGGCCTTGGCCGCATCGGGCAGCTTGCCGAAGCGGTCGATCAGTTCTTCCTGCAAGGCGTCGATGGCATCGGCCTTCTCGCAGTTGGCGAAGCGCTTGTAGAGCGACAGGCGTTCATGCACGTCGCCGCAGAAGTCATTGGGCAGCAGCGCAGGCGCATGCAGGTTGATCTCGGTGGTGGTCGACAGCGGCGCGGCCAGGTCCGGTTCTCGTCCATCCTTCAGGGCACGCACGGCTTCGTTCAACATGTCCGAATACATCTGGAAACCGATCTCGTGGATCTCGCCCGACTGGTGATCTCCCAGCACTTCGCCTGCACCGCGGATTTCCAGGTCATGCATGGCGAGATAGAAGCCGCTGCCCAGTTCCTCCATCTGCTGGATCGCTTCAAGCCGGCGTTGCGCCTGCTTGGACAAGCCCTGCACATCCTGCACCAGCAGGTAGGCATAGGCCTGGTGGTGCGAACGGCCGACGCGGCCGCGCAACTGGTGCAGCTGCGCCAGGCCGAACTTGTCGGCGCGATGCATGATGATGGTGTTGGCAGTCGGCACGTCAATGCCGGTCTCGATGATGGTGGTACAGAGCAGGATGTTGAAGCGCTGCGCCACGAAGTCGCGCATCACCTTTTCCAGGTCGCGTTCGTGCATTTGCCCGTGCGCGATACCGATGCGCGCTTCCGGCAAGAGCTGTTCCAGCGCGGCCTTGCGGTTAGCGATGGTTTCCACTTCATTGTGCAGGAAGTAGACCTGGCCACCGCGTTTCAACTCGCGCAGGCAGGCTTCGCGGATGGTCGATTCCTGTTCGGCGCGCACGAAGGTCTTGATGGCCAGGCGCTTCTGCGGCGCGGTGGCGATCACCGAGAAATCGCGCAGGCCTTCCAGCGCCATGCCCAGCGTACGCGGGATCGGCGTGGCGGTCAGCGTCAGCACATCCACCTCGGCGCGCAGCGATTTCAGGGCTTCCTTCTGGCGTACACCAAACCGGTGTTCTTCATCGATGATGACCAGGCCCAGGCGCGAGAACTTCACTTCATCGGACAGCAGCTTGTGAGTACCGATGACGATATCGATGGTGCCATCGCCCAGGCCCTTGATGGCTTGCGTGACTTCCTTGCCGGTGCGGAAGCGCGACAGTTCGGCAATCTTGACCGGCCAGTTGGCGAAACGGTCGGCGAAGGTGGCGGCATGCTGTTCGGCCAGCAGCGTGGTCGGGGCCAGGATGGCGACCTGCTTGCCGCCCATCACCGCCACGAAGGCGGCGCGCAAGGCCACTTCGGTCTTGCCGAAGCCGACGTCGCCGCAGATGAGGCGGTCCATCGGCTTGCCGCCGGTCATGTCCTTGATGACGGCATTGATGGCGGCGGCCTGGTCGGCCGTTTCCTCAAAACCGAAACTGTCGGCGAAGGCTTCATAGTCATGTGCCGAATACTGGAAGGCATGGCCCTGGCGCAGCGCGCGGCGGGCGTACAGGTTCAGCAGTTCGGCGGCCGTATCGCGCACCTGCTGGGCGGCCTTGCGCTTGGCCTTTTCCCACTGGCCCGAGCCCAGTGCGTGCAGCGGTGCATCTTCCGGCGAGGCGCCGGAGTAGCGCGAGATCACGTGCAGTTGCGACACCGGGACGTAGAGCTTGGTCTCCTTGGCGTATTCCAGATGCAGGAACTCGGTCTCGCCCTCCCCCAGGTCCATGCTGACCAGGCCCATGTAGCGGCCGATGCCGTGGCTGCTGTGGACCACCGGGTCGCCGATCTTCAACTCCGACAGGTCGCGCACCATGTATTCCACATCGGTGGCAGCCTGCTGCTTGCGGCTGCCGACGCGGCGGCCGCTACCGGCGTACAGCTCGGTCTCGGTGATCAGCGCCAGGCCGCCGGCGGTGACGAAGCCGGCGTGCAGCGGGGCCACGCCCAGCATCAGCGGCTCATTACTGGAGAGGAAATCGTTCCAGTCATCGCACAGCGCCGGATGCAGGTCGTATTCTGCAAAGTACTGCTGCAGGGTTTCACGCCGGCCATTGCTTTCGGCACAGATCAGCACGCGCTCGGCCCCCTTGAGCAGGAAGCTGCGCAGGTTGACCAGCGGGTCTTCCGCGCGGCGGTTCACGGCGATGTTGGGCAACGGCGCCGAGATGGCCGAAGGCGCATCATCGGTCTTGAGCACCCAGCGGGCGTGGGGTTTCAGCAGGGTGAAGAAATCTTCATCGTCCAGGTAGATGACGCGCGGCTCCAGCACCGGGCGCTCGCGGTCGGCGTGAAGGAAGGTCCAACGCGAGCGGGTATCGCTCCAGAAGCGCTTGATGGCTTGTTCGATGTCGCCGACGGTGGCGAACATGGCATTGGCCGGCAGGTACTGGAACAGCGTGGCCGTCTCTTCGAAGAACAGCGGCAGGTAGTATTCGATGCCCGCCGAGGCGATGCCGTTGCCGATGTCCTTGTAGATGGCCGAGCGCGACGGATCGCCCTCGAACACTTCACGCCAGCGATTGCGGAAGGCCAGGCGCGAGGCCTCGTCCATGGGGAATTCGCGGCCCGGCAGCAGGCGGACTTCGGGCACCGGATAGAGCGAGCGCTGGGTATCGGCGTCGAAGGTGCGGATGGTCTCGATGGTGTCGCCGAACAGATCCAGGCGATACGGCAGCACCGAGCCCATGGGGAAAATGTCGATCAGGCCGCCGCGCACCGAATATTCACCCGGCGACATCACCTGGCCCACGTGGGTGTAACCGGCCAGGGTGAGCTGGGACTTGAGCTTGCCCTCGTCGAGTTTTTCGCCCTGCTTGAAGAAGAAGGTATAGGCCGCCAGGAACTGCGGCGGCGCCATGCGCAGCAAGGCTGTGGTGGCCGGCACGATCAGCAGGTCGCACTGGCCGGACTGCACTTCATAGAGCGTGGCCAGGCGTTCGGAGACCAGGTCCTGGTGCGGCGAGAAGGCGTCATAGGGCAGCGTTTCCCAGTCCGGCAGCAGGTGGCAACGCAGGCGCTCGCCTTCCTTGGGCTGGAACCAGGGGATTTCAGCCAGCAGGCGCTGGGCATCGGTGGCCCCGGCCACCACCACGGCCAGCATGCGGCCTTCGGCCTTGAGGGCCAGCGCGGCTTGGGCCAGCAGATAGGCATCGGCAGAACCGTGCACGGCGGGAGGCTGGAAACGCACACCTGCTTTGGGCAGGCTTTTTTTCGGGTCAAAAGACATCAGGATCGGGAGGATCGGCTTGGTTTGGACTTGATTCGAGCAAGGCAACGGCGCAGGCCCGGCCGCGGTGGCCATGCTGGCAGCGCCGCAAAATGCCGGTCGCTTGCAAGGGATTGGCATTAGAATTCAGCCTCTCATTATAAACGAAGGCCCCATCGCAAGCCGCCGCCAGGCGGGCGTCGGGCCAGGTGCATGGCATGAACCCTTCGCAGTCCGCTTCTTCCCCGCCCCGCCACTTTGCGCTCATTCCCGCCGCAGGCGTGGGCGCACGCATGGGCGGCCAGATCCCCAAGCAATATATGCCGCTGGCAGGCCTGCCCATGCTGCTGCACGCGCTGCAGACCTTCGCGGTCCATGCACGCATCGCGCATACCTTCGTGGTGGTCAGTGCCGAGGATGGCTGGATTGACTCCCTGATGACGCCAGATTTGTTGCAACGCGTGAGCATTCTGCGGGTAGGCGGGCCGACGCGCCAGGACAGCGTCTTCAATGCCCTCAACGCCATCCGTGACCGGGTGGCCGATGCCGACCGGGTACTGGTTCATGATGCCGCCCGCCCCGGTTTGGACGCGCCGCTGCTGGATCGCCTGCTGGATGCCCTGGCAGACGACGAAATCGGTGGCTTGCTGGCCGTGCCGGTCGTCGACACCTTGAAGCGCGGCGATGGCGGCGCCCCTGCCCGCTCGCAGGAGACCGTGCCGCGCGCCGGCCTGTGGGCGGCACAGACCCCGCAGATGTTTCCCTATGCCCTGCTGCAGCGCGCCTTGCACCAGGCGCAAGAACAAGGCCGCCTG
>NZ_DBIC01000378.1:0-3803 GCF_002296545.1 Herbaspirillum sp. UBA812
ACTGGTCAAGGCGGCCAACCGCTACCAGCTCATCCGCAATGATTCGCTGGACAAGCAGAAGATCATCAACATCGGCCGTGGCCAGCTGCAGTACATCAATTCTAATCGCCTGATCCGCTACGGCCAGGTCAATGCCACCGTGCAGAAGACCGGCTTCATCAACGAGTCCGGCCACAACATGGTGCTGCGCCTGCTGGTGCATGACCGCCGGCCGGTGATCGTCACCATGCTGGGCAGCGGCACTGCCGATGGCTCGCGCCTGGATGGGGTGCGCATCGCCAAGTGGCTCAACTGTTCGCTGAACTGAGCTGCCATTCAGCCGGGACCACCTTGGCGGTGGCCTGGTACAGCCGCACCCGGTTGCGGCCTTCGTGCTTGGCCTGATAGAGCGCCTCATCGGCGGCCTTGATGATTTCGTCGACACTGCGATGCACGCCGCGCTCCAGGCAGGCCACGCCGATGCTGATGGTGAGGCGGCCGAACGGGCTGCGTTCATGCGGGATTTTCTGGGCCTGCAGCGCTGCCAATATCAGCTTGCCCACGTGCATGGCGCCCTCGGCATCGGCCTCATCGAGCAGCACCACGAATTCTTCACCCCCGTAGCGACCGGCACGGTCGCAATGGCGGGAAACCGCACCCTTGATGCAACGGGCCACGGCCACCAGGGCATAGTCACCCGCCTTGTGGCCGTAGGTATCGTTGTAGAGCTTGAAAAAATCCACATCCGCAAACAGCACCGCAAAGCGTGCCGAGTCATTGCGCTGGCATTTGTGCCAGGCCTCCTGCAGGACTTCGTCCAGGGCGCGGCGGTTCAGCAGCGTGGTCAGCTTGTCGGTGCGGGCCTGCTCCTCCAGTTGCTGGTCCAGCTTGCTGCGGCGGAACAATTCCTCGCGCACGCGGCTGATGAGGTAGAAGGCCGCCGTGCTGAAGAGCGCCATCAGGAAGACCACGGCATAGAACATGCGCATCCATTCACGGAACAGCGCCGCCTTGGTGTGGCCGATGAAGACCACCCAGCGCGTCTGTGGCACGCGCACGTAGGTGTAGAGGCGCTGCACCCCATCCTGCTGCGAGCGCGTGAAATAGCTGCCTTCAGCGGGGGCGCTGGCCGCCAGCAGCTTTTGCAGCTGCGGGGCATTTTCCACCCGCGAGCCGATGAAGGCCTCGTCATAAGGCAGGCGCATGTAGGCTACGCCCTCCACCGAGTAGAGCGACATGACCGCATTCTTTTCCAATGACATGGCCTCGAACAGCTGCCGGAAATAATCCAGGTAGAGCACCATGAAGACCACCCCGCCAAAACTGCCGTCGACATGGACCAGCCGCTTGGACAGCACGATCACCTGGGCGCGCCGTTCCAGCCGTACCGCTTGCGGGGACGAAATGAAAAGGGTGCCGCGCGCGTCCTGTCGTGGCCCGTCGAAGAAATCGCGGCCGGAAAAATTGCCCGGCATGATCTCGTCCAGCACGGGTGATCCGACCACGCGTTCACCATCGGCGTCGATGATGCCCTGGGCCGCGATGTAGCCGGCCTCGATCTTTTCGCCAAGCAGAAATTCCAGTTGTTGCTGGGCCGGCATGCGATGCAGTTGCGTATGGCGATAGCGCCACGCCAGGCTGTCCAGCGCCAGCGAGAGCAGCTCCATGTTGCGCGAGATCGACCGCTGCGCGATACGCGCCACGTTGAGGGTGTGATTGACCGAAATGTGTTCTACCTGCTTGTAGCTCTGGTAGAGCACCACACTGGTGATGACCCCTGCCATCAGTGTCAGCGAGCCGACCAGCAGGGTCATGTTGCGTTTGAGGCGTTTGATTTTTTGTCTCCCCGTACCTTGTCATGACAAAGCGTTCCCTGGCGCAATATCGCACCGTGAAAACCGCTTGGCAATGAAAAGGCAGCCGGGGAAAACCTTATGGCATCAGGCCATAAATCCGGGCCGAGGATTCGCCCCACAGGGCGTCCTGGTCAGCTGGAGAAAGACGGCGCGCGGCCCATTCCCGCACCACCGCCACCACCCTTGCATAGGAGGCGGCCAGCAGGCAGACGGGCCAGTCGGATCCGAACATGAGGCGCTGCGGACCGAACAGTTCCAGCGCCGTATCGAGACACTGCACGATGTGATCGAAGTCGCGCGTGCAGAGTCCGCGCAGCCAGTCGGCTTCGGTCAAGAGGCCCGAGATCTTGCAGGCCACGTGCGGCATGGCGGCCAGTTCGCGCAACTGCTGGCGCCAGCGCTCATAGGCGGCGCGGCCCTTGCGGAATTCCTTCAGGGCCGGCTTGCCGAGGTGATTCAGGACCACCCAGTGCTGGTCATGCAAGGCGCAGAGCTGGCGCAGCTGCGGCAGGTGGCGTTCATGGGTGAGCACTTCCAGCACGTAGTCGCGCTCCTGCAGCCAGCGCACGCCGTGATTGAACTGCGGTTGTACCAGCGCTTGCGCGGCATCATCCTCGTCCTGCATCGGATGGCGCAGTCCCAGCATCTTGGCGCGGCCCCATTGCTCCATGCGTTCGGCCAGTTG
Source organism: Herbaspirillum sp. UBA812 (assembly GCF_002296545.1). NCBI lineage: Bacteria > Pseudomonadati > Pseudomonadota > Betaproteobacteria > Burkholderiales > Oxalobacteraceae > Herbaspirillum > Herbaspirillum sp. UBA812. The sequence goes on from NZ_DBIC01000378.1 coordinate 2,521, forward strand.
CGGCGAGGCAATGTCATCCCAGGCGATCACGCCGGCGATGCGTGCATCGCGCCGCGCCATCTCCAGCAGGAAACCGGTCTCCTCGTGGCCCGGACGGGCTTGCACCGTGATCGACGCATGCAGGCCCTGGGCGTCCAGCAGCGGCTGGAACTGGTAGGGCAGGCGGTCTTGCGCCAGCAGGTCCATGCCGGTACCGATCCACGGATAATCCTCGGAACGGTAGCGCCAGAAGTGCTGGTGCGCGTCGATGCGCATCGGCCCCTTGATCCTTCTCACCGGGGCCGGTGGCATGCGCAATTCACGATGCAGGGTCAGCATGTCAGTGATTGTGCCGTGGCAGGGTTTGCGCCACGCCCTGGTACTTCAGGGCCAGCTCCATGCAGGCACCGGTCTCCAGTTGGCCGACCGTGCTGCGATAGATTTCCTGCCAGGGTGTCTGGCTGGGCGGCACCGGCGGAATGCCTTCGCTCTTGCGGCGCGCCAGCTCTTCCTCGCTGATGAGCATGTTGCACTCGCCGGTGTTGAGATCGATGCGCACGCGGTCGCCATCGCGCAGATAGGCCAGGCCGCCACCAACCGCGCTCTCGGGCGAGGCGTTGAGGATGGAGGGACTGTCGGAAGTGCCGGACTGGCGGCCGTCGCCCAGCGTAGGCAGGGTCGAGATGCCGCGCTTGATGAGCGCATCGGGCGGCTGCATGTTGACCACCTCGGCCGAACCGGGCCAGCCGACCGGACCGGCACCGCGAATGGCCAGCAGGGTGTTTTCGTCGATCTGCAGTGCGGGGTCGTTGATGCGGGCGTGGTAGTCGTCCGAACCATCGAAGACCACGGCGCGGCATTCGAAAATGTTTTCCTGGCCGGGCGTGCTGAGGTAGCGCTCGCGGAAGGTCTCCGAAATGACGCTGGTCTTCATGATGGCGAAGTCGAACAGGTTGCCCTTCAACACCAGGAAACCGGCGCGTTCGCGCAGCGGGGCGGAAAATGCGTAAATCATTTCCCGGTCGTTCGATGCGCGGCCCTGCAGATTCTCGGCCATGGTCTTCCCGGTGGCGGTGATGCGCTCGGCGCGCAGCTTGCCGGCCTGCTGCAGTTCCCACATGATGGCCGGTACGCCGCCGGCGCGGTGGAATCGTTCACCCAGGTACTTGCCGGCGGGCTGCATGTTCAGCAGCAGCGGCACGTCGTAACCATACTTCATCCAGTCTTCCGAATGCAGCTCCACGCCCGCATGGCGCGCCATGGCCATGATGTGCGGCTGGGCATTGGTGGAGCCGCCGATGGCG
>NZ_DBIC01000138.1:0-4670 GCF_002296545.1 Herbaspirillum sp. UBA812
GCCGGTGAGGTTGAAGACGGGCGCCGGCACCGGGCTTGCATCAGGAGACCGGGACGCGTATTGCAGCGACAGCAGCACGGCCGCGCAGACGTCATCGACGTGGACCAGATTGGACCAGCCCTCGCCGCTCGCCCCCAGATCACCCAGCCTGCCGGCGGCCACCAGACGGGCCATCTGCTCCACCCACATGTCGCTGCCGGGCCCGTACACGCAGCCAGGGCGCAACATGACCAACGGATGCCCCGCCGCTGCATAAACCTTCATATGTTCTTCGGCCTCGCATTTGGCCTGGGCGTACCAGCTGGCAGCAGGGTCCAGCGGGCTGTCTTCATTCAGACACCCTTCCTGATTGCCATAGACCGCCATGGAACTCATGTGCACGATGCGCGGGCGAGAGGTCTGCAAGGCGGCCTCGACCAGCAACTGTGCGCCACGGCCAATGGCATCGCCGTGGCCGGCCACGCAATTGACGACGGCGTCGATATCGCCCAGCGCCTGGCGCAGGCTGGCGGCATCGAGGGTATCAACCTGGCGAAACACAAGACCATCGGTACGCGCGGCGGGCGCGCGACGCCCCGCCAATACCGGCGTGGCCCAGCCACTGTCACGCAGGCGCGTGACCAGCCGCTCTCCGATGAATCCCGTTGCTCCGAGCACTAGCACTTTCACATGGGCTCCCGTTGACTTTTTCAAATGAATGAGGGGTTGTTGCGTTGTCGTGGCCTGCATAGTCGGCGCATGCTGGCCATCCTGATGCTGCAGGTTTGCGCCCGCCCCAATGACGCCGAGGCGCGCGGTGGAGGCCATGACGCTTGTTCTTGATTCTTTCCGCCAGCCATGATGCGGCCATGGGCCGCTACCGGCCTGCAGCCCTTCGCATGAGACGCACCACCGGACAAGGTTTTTTGCGCCGCATCATTTTGAGTTGCCAATATTACACGGCTGACAATCTGTGAGCAATATTGGACACGAGGCAAACTGATGTACCGCATGCGGCCTGCCTTCAGCACTCAAGCTCCGCAGGATGCAGAACGTTATATTGCGCCGCAGCATTTAAAATTCCTCGCATCAATATTTCCATAAGTCCATACGCATAAAGACTTTCCGCTTGACAATGCGATTGACAAAAGCCCTGAATTCGAGAGTTTTTATTGCAGACGCACAAAGCGAATGTTAGAGTTTCGACATCTTCTGATCGGTGCAGTGGCAATGCGAACAGAAGGCGCTTGATGAAGGACCTGGCAGGTCCCGCGAGGGGTCGGCCGCCGTATCCGACGACCCGGGGGGGGCAGATGGAGAAAACACAAGCGGGCGCGAGAGCGCTCAAATATGCAGGTTTGGCCACCTTGCTTGGGCTGGCATGCCTGACGATGCTGGTCCTGGGCATCCAATCGGCCCTGAGCCAGAACCAGCTGTTCAACCTGGCGGTGAAGATCAAGCGCCATTTCGTGCCGCCGCAGACCTTGTCCTTCGGCTATACCCACACCCAGAGCAATGCGCTGGACCAATTGGTCAGCGACTCCTCCAAAGTACCCGTCCCTGCGCCTGTTCTCACTGACAGGAGCATGGTCGCGTTCGCCTTTGGCCAGAGCAATTCGGCCAACAGCATCGGCGAGCGCCAGCAGGCTGCTACCGGCAAGGTGTTCAACTATTTCGAAGGCCGCTTTTACAAGGCTGCCGATCCGCTGCTGGGCGCGACTGGCAGAGGCGGTAGCCTGTGGACCACCCTGGCCAACAAGCTCATCAGCCAGGAGATGGCCGACCAGGTCGTCCTGATGTCAGCGGGGGTCGGCGGCAGTTCGGTGGCACAGTGGCGCAAAGGCGGCAACCTCAACGGCATGCTGGAAGCGCGGCTGCAGGACGCGCAGAAACAGGGGCTGAACGTGACCCACTTCTTCTGGCATCAGGGCGAGATTGACAACAACAATGCCTATCGGGACTACGAGGCAGGACTGACCGAGATCATCCAGCTGACCCAGCGCTACTTCCCGAATGCCCGCTTCTTCGTGGCGCAGGCATCGGCATTCTGCCCGCTACCCTCCTCGCGCGAGATCCTGGACAGCCAGCGCGCAGTGACACGGCTCAAGAATGTTTATCTGGGCCCCAATACGGACCTCATCGGGCCGGAAGACAGGTCGGATGGCTGCCACCTGTCGGGCCGCGGGGCGGAGAAGGTGGCATCAGAATGGGTTGAGCTGATTCGTCATCCGCAGAAGGCGGTGGGAAGTGCGGCGCAAAGCTGAAGCGCCAGCGATAGATTGGATTTTCGAAGAAAGCAGAAAAAGGCGCTGAGAATCTCGTGATTCCCAGCGCCTTTTTTCTGAGCCAGAACCAGCTGCTACACCTGAGAGGCGTTGATCTTGGTCTTTTTGGACGAGATTTTCGTCAGCCACCTGCCGAGTGCATTGCGCACGGGTTCATCGTAGAAGTGGTGAAGCAACCAGGCGAGCAGTATCAGGAAGACGAGGATGATCACGCCACCCAGCGGCGCATAGGACTCCACACCTCGTCCTGTCACCGAAGGGAAAAGATGCCTGATGTTCTCAGCCAAGGGACTATGGATGATGTAGACCGGATAAGAAACCACCCCCAGGAACTCGCACAGCAAAGCCAGCAAGCCTGTGGGCTGGAAACGCATCCCTACATAGACCAGCGCCGGAAAGCCGATGGCCACGGCCAAAGCATCATAGACCGGCAGCATGCCGCGGGGGAACGTCGCACATAGCAACAGCGCCACTCCTACGAGACTCAGGAAGGCATTGCGATTGCTGAACATGATGCCGCCTGCTCTGGTTGCATACCAGCGATACAAGACCACACCGGCTGCAAAAGAGAATCCGACGCGCAGGAAGCTCACGTAATAAGTGTTTCTCATGAACCCGGCGTCAAAGCCGTGAGCGGGCGAGATGACGGCAAACGCCGCCAGACAGAGCATGCAAACAGCCATGATGGAGAGCAGGACACGATTGCTGAGGCAACGAATTTTCCAAGCGTAGAGCAAATTGACGATCAGCTCGGCGGAGAGGGACCAAGCCGGCTCGTTGAGCGGAAAAAGTACCTTGTTGAATAAGGAAGGAAGGAGCAAGAAGCTGCATATGGCGGTGGCAGAAACGAACGCCTTGTGCGAAGCGGCCCAATCGGAAGCGGCAATCAGCCCTATGCAAATTCCGAGGAAGTAAAGCGGATACAGCCGCAGCAAACGAATCCTCAAGAACGCCCCGAGCCGCATCCCGTTCAGGAGTCTGGATTCATAAGAGCGACACAGGACAACGCCGCTCAACAAAAAGAAAAGATCTACAGCCAGATAGCTGGAAAAAAACGGGTTATTTCCGAAGAAAGGGGTTGTGTGTCGCAAGACAACCAGAATGGCAGCTATCCCCCTGAAACCGTCCAGCGTCAGGAAATGGTCCTTTTTGTTCATAAGCTGCCCTTAAGTTGAGGATTAACTTTTCAACAAATTGAGGACAGACGATGAGCTCTTATAGTTGCAGTGAAACTTATGAAAATTGGAAAGGAACCGAGGCGCTGACGAGCGCCCTCGGGTGGAAGATGACGTGGACCCATATCCAAAGAAGCGCGTAGTACGCACATCTTCAGTAATTATCGATATTTATCAAAAGGCAATTGTTCGCGTTCTGAAAATGAATTTTCCATCGCGGCAACACACATAGCCAGTCACTTCGAAAAAGAGTGACCACACCTAGAGGAGCCGTTGGGAGTTGCTATGAAGACTTCAGAATCGCCATGATTTTTTCCGAGACCAACTCCGAACCCGCAGGCGTCAGGTGTGTCTCATCGCGATACATCAGCGTGCCGTTCAGAATACCGCGGCAAGCAGATTCGTCACAAAATGGCTCAGCCGCATCAACCAATTGGACATTGGGATACCGCTTGGCAAGCTCCATCACGCGCTGCCTGTAAAGTTCGTTGCGTTGATCAAAAATTGTGCGAGGGATTGAACAATCGCTGGATTTAACGCCTGATGCGTTGAAGAAGTGCATTGGCCGTGTATCGATGCAATCGCGCGTGTGGAAGCCCAATTCAGGATTATCGAGTACAAAGACGATGTGCTTTGATGCGTGGGTTAGCAACTGAAATGCGGATTCCAGGCTAGCCATGTAAGCCTCCTGATGCGACAGGCGGGGATTGGAAACTAAAATGGCACCGTATTGCTTATCCTTGGCCTTCTCAACCTCACCGAAGGCTTTTCCAAGCATGTAAATAGGCCCGCGGCCCGCCAAGACAACGGTCTTGGCGGGCGACCTGGCAGCTATTTCGAACGCAGCGTCCGTGTATTTCTGGCACTCCAGCTTCTGGAACCGCACTCCTGGCAATGGAGGGCAACCGTTGTTTCCCAGTAAAAGCAGCGTCTTGCCAGACTGATCCATAGCTTCAGACAAAGCGAGATAGGTGTGATCGGCATGGCTGTCGCCAATTATCACAGCATCAGGATTCGTATCGATGTGGCGACTGCGGCAGAGATCGCCATCGAACCTGTATCTTTGCTGGCAGGCAGCTTGCGGGGATGACTTCAGATCGAAAACGGCCGAACGTTGAACTACCGCACCGTCAATATGCCCAGGAAAACCTTTCTTGACTACTAGAAGTGTGCCGCCTCCAATCACCAACAGCGACACGATCAGCAACACAAGAGTCGCATTGCGGCGGGC
>NZ_DBIC01000148.1:0-24449 GCF_002296545.1 Herbaspirillum sp. UBA812
CCACGGTCCTCCCGCCCAAGCGCATCAGCGCCGTCATCAACCTGTGGGGCCTGCTGCTGATGACCCCCATGGGCCTGTACACCGCGCTGCAGTTCAATTTCTCCACCGTGCCGGTCAACATCTGGCTGCTGCTGGTGTTCTATGCCCTGGCCGCCAGCGTCTGGACCGTGTGGCTGTGGATGACGGGATTGAAGGTGGTCCCGGCTGCGCGTGCCGGCGTCTTTACCGTGATGCTGCCGGTCTCGGCCGCCGTGGTCGGGGTGCTGGCCCTGGGCGAGAGCCTCTCGGCCCTGCAGGCCGGCGCCTTCGCCGTAGCGCTGGCCGGGATGTTCCTGGCCACGCTGCCTGGCCGCAATACTGCCGACAAGTTACCGCTGAACTGAGCGAGGAAAAAAATGAATCAAGCCAAACGCCCCACCGGCAAACCACATTCCCCCGGTCCCAAGAAAGCCGCTCCCGGCCACGCCAAGCCAGCCGTGAAGGCGGGCCCCAAGCCCGCGCCCGCTGGCCCGGTGCGCGACAAGCCGAAGACCCATGTCTCCACCGAAGCCGCCCGCCGTCGCCAGCACCAGGCGCATGCGGCTTCGCAGAGCCTGGATGAAGATGAACTGCGCGTGCAGCAGATGGTGGCGCTGGCCAGTGCGGTGGCCGCCGATGCGCCGGACCGCGCGGGCCGCCGCGTCGGCCAGGATGAACTGGAACGCATGGTGCGCAATACCCTGCGCGAGCGCGATGACGACACCCTCTACGAAGCACTGGAACAGCTGCGCTACGACGATCCGCGCGGCCATGCTTTCCTGCGGGAAGTGGTGGAGGAGGGCGCCGACATCATCGTGCTGCGCCGTGGCGAGAAGGAACTGGAGATCAATGCCTTCCTGATCCCCCTGCTGGTCCGCACGCGCGGTGGCCTGCGCGAGGAGCAGGCATTGGCCGATGGCGATGCCTTCGACACCCTGCGCGAGAGCATCCAGAAAGCCGGATTGGAAAGTCCCAAGGCGCGCGTGGTGCTGGTGCATCATCTCTACCATCCGGAAGAGATCAACGCCCTGAGCTTCAGTGAAGTGGAGGCCATGAATCGCGATGCCTTTTCCTCACTGACCGACAAGAAGATCCTGAGCGTGCCGGCCATCGAGCGCAGCATGCGCGGCTGGCCGGCCAGCCATTTCGCGGCCGACGATGAAGCGCTGGAACTGCGCTTCCTGCTGGGCTTTTCGCTCAAGGAGGTGACTGATTCCTTCTATGCGATTCCGCAGGAAGAAGCGGCCGCCGATGCTTACTTCGAATCGCGCGCGCAACGCTTCCGTGAGTGGAGCGAAGAGATCACGCCGCTCATGCAGCAATGCCTGACCGGGCAAACCGGCGAGGCTGCGCAGTGCCAATTGCACTTCCTGTACCAGGATCTGTTCCATGGTGCCAAGCACACCGGCAATGGCGAATACCGCACACTGCAGATGCTCTCCGAACTGGAAGCCGGGCTGGCGCAATCCGCTGCGCAGGCGGCAGAGGCGAGCGCCTTCCTCGCGCTGGTGGACGAGGATGACGAGACCCATCTGCAGGTCGTACTGCGCAATGCGCAAGCCACGCTGGCCCGCTCTGAACATCTGGTCGAGGGCGATCTGCAGGCGGTGCTGTTCGATGCCGCCGATGCGGTGGCTTCGCTCGGTGTGACGGCCGTGCGCCTGGCCGATGGCTTTGATGAGAACGGACAGCCGCTGCGTGCGCGCGATCTGCCGGCGGCCTGATCGGCGGCCTCAGTCCAGCAGCGCCTGCAGGCTGGTTCCTGCAGGCTGGCAGCGGAAAATCAGCTCTACCTGCATCGGACGCCAGCCACGGATGAGCTGGCGCAGGTCGGCCTGCATCTGCTGCTTGCCGCAGAAGGCGGTCGCCTTCTCGCGCGCGGCCGAAGTCAGGGCCGGAATCGACATGGTGTAGCTCACCCCCGTGGCCGAGACCGTGTAGAGATCGCCACGCCCGGCGCTGACTTCGCTGAAGTTGGCGCAGCCGCCCAAGGCGGCGGCACCGAGGCAGGCTGCGGCCAGGCTGGCGCGGCGGCGATGATGTTGACGTTGAGTGCGCATGAGATCCCCCGTTGTGCTCGTGACGCGTGCCGTCGGCAGAATTGCCCTGCGGCATCAACACGACAAGGCAAGCCTACGCGCGGCATGGCTGCCGTTGGGGGTGGCTTACCCGGTTTTACCCGGATGGCGTGGCTGTAAAAAAATCTTCAATGGCGTTCGAAAAATAGCGTGACCTGTCAATTTTCGTACAGGCGTGTCAGGGCGCTGGCTACTTCACGTGCACGTAAATAATTTCCTGCCTGCTGGGAGGCAGGGGCATGTGGCTACCCGTGCATGGCATTTGCCTGCGCGAGCGGCTGGCGGCTGGGCTAAAATCGTCGACGCCGTCCGGCCAGGGCCGGGCCGCAGACTACGTGTGCCATGCTGCCGATCACAGCGCAGCGGCACCATCCGCCAAATCAGGGAGAACCGAGAATGACCAACCGTCGCAGTTTCATCACCGGCGTGGCCGGCCTTGCCGCCGCCACTGCCATCCCCAACGTCTTCGCCCAGGCCGCCGCTGCGACCGGCTCCACGGAACCGACCCTGGCCCGCGTGCAGCGGACCAAGACCCTGCGCATCGGTGCCGTGCGCGGTGCCGCACCCTACTACAACAAGGACCTGGCCAGCGGCGAGTGGGGCGGTTTCATGATCGATTTCGCCAAGAGCCTGGCGGCCAGCCTGAACGTGAAGCTGGACATCACCGAAACCACCTGGGGCAACTCGGTGCTGGACCTGCAGACGCACAAGATCGACCTGTTCTTCGGCATGAACCCGACCCCGGCGCGCCGCGAAGTGATCGGCTTCACCGAGCCGCTGTTCCTGAACGCCTTCACGGTGGTCTCCAAGAAAGAGTTCAAGACCTGGGCCGACCTGAACAAGCCGGAAGTCAAAATCGCCGTGGACATCGGTTCTTCGCATGACCAGATGATCAGCCGCGTCTGTCCCAACGCCACCATCGTGCGCCTGGAAAAAGCGGACGACGCCACTCTGGCGCTGCAGACCGGCCGTGTCGACGCGCAGGTGCTGGTGTGGCTGCTGGCCCTGAACATCCTCAAGAAGAATCCTGCGCTGGGCAAGATGTACGTGCCGCAGCCGCTGGAAGCGACCTCCACCAACATCGGCGTGCCCAAGGAAGAGGACAAGGCCTGGGTCGAGACCATCAACAAGTGGATCGCTGCCGAGCGCGCCGCCGGCAAGATCAAGCCGACCGTGCTGGGCAATCTGCAGAAGCTCTCCGGGGTGAAGCCGGAGGATGTACCGGCGCAGATTCCGCTGTAATCCACAAGGCCTGCAGGCCGTGAGTGAGTAAAGAGAAACCCGCACAGGTGATGCTGTGCGGGTTTTCTCATGGCAAGGCAGATCGCCCCTGATTCATTTAAATCATTTGAATCATTTGATTCGCTTGAACTCGCTGGCATGGAGCACCACCTCCAGCAGGGTTTCCAGCTTGATCATGCGCTCGGTGAGGTTTTCGATCCGTATCTGTTGCTGACGCAGGGCTTCGCTTTGCCGGATCACCTTGTCCTCCAGCTTGATGACGGTCGCCAAGGCACTCCAGATACGGCCGGTAATGCCGAACATCAGGCGCTCCCGGACCGGGCGGATGCGTCCAGCGCAGCCAGCCGTGCATTGCTGGCCTCGATGAAGGCCAGCGACGCATCGGCGCTGGCTCCGGCCCGTTCGGCTGCTTCCTGCGCCAGATTGGCCAGGGTGTCCAGCTCCTCTTCCCATTGCGCAGCCTCATAAGCCAGGGCACCGAGACACATCAGCTCCGAGATCTGCAGCCCCAGCTTGCGCGCCTTGGCCGCGATGATTTTCTCTTCTTGCGCGGTGGCTTCGACCACGATGGTTGCGACGGCAGCAGTACGCATGATGAACCTCCAGACAGGGAAAGGGGAGAGCCGCGAAGTTGCCTGATGCCCTGCCTGAAGTCGAGGCCATTGCAAATTTTTGCAGGAGGGTCTCGATTTTTTGCGGGGCATCTCTCGCACGCTGGTAGCGTCTTTCTGCAAGCCGGCATCATGAAGCAGAAAAATATTCGCTGACAATTTGCAAGCACAAGAACGCCGCTGCCGGGCTTTTGTCTTGCTGGCCGGGGCCTGTGAACCGCCCCTCATGCTCCGATCAGCGTCGACATGAGCCCCCCTTCGCGCCTTGAGACAAGCGTCTCACCATCCCCCGATGCTGCGCCGCAGGACAACTCGCCGCGCACGCTGTGCTACAACATCACCCATCGCTTCACCGTCGTCTGCGCCCTGATCCGCATTGATGCCGATGGATCCGCGCAGTGCCTGCCGTCCAGCCAGGAGCCCCCATGCCCTACGTTGCCAAAGTCAGCCATCTCGACCGCGTGCGCCGCCTGCTCGACGGCCAGCCCGATCCTGCCGCCAGTCCCTACCTGCAACGGCTGAGCTCGTCTTACCTGCGTTCACTCGACCAGCACCATCTCGACCCGGCCGACATGCGCGGTCCGCGCGTGCTGAGCTCCGGCGAGCTGCGCCAGGTCCAGCAGGGCGAGGAAGATTTCCTGCGGGCATCAGGGCAGTGCCTGTCGGTGCTGCACCAGACCGTGCGCGAAGCCGATTACTGCGTGATGCTCACCAATGCCGGCGGCACCACCATCGACTATCGGGTGGACCGCGAGCGCCGGCATGATTTCAAGCGCGCCGGTCTCTATCTCGGTTCCTGCTGGTCCGAGAGCGAAGAGGGGACTTGCGGAGTGGCCGCCGTGCTGCAGGATGCCTTGCCGATCACGGTCCACAAGAGCGATCACTTCCGCGCCGCCTTCACCACACTGACCTGCAGCGCTGCCCCCATCTTCTCGCCGTCGGGTGAGCTGATCGGCGTGCTCGATGCCTCGGCGATCCGCTCGCCCGATGCGCGCGACAGCCAGAACCTGGTCAACCGCATCGTCCAGCAAAGCGCCACCTTGATCGAGGATGGCTATTTCCTCAATGCCATGGCCTGTGCCTGGGTGCTGCTGGTCCATCGCAGCCGCCATTACGTGGAAGCGCAACCGGAAATCCTCGTCGCCTTCGATGCTCTGGGCAACATCATCGCGGCCAATCGCCGCGCGCGCGAATGCATCGCGGGATTGCAGCAATTGCCGCGCCCCATGGGCGAGATCTTCGACCTGCAGTTCGAACGCCTGCTCGACAGCCGTGCCCTGCAAGGCTTGCACCTGCTGCGCCTGCATGGCGGCACTACGCTCTATGGCCGTGTGCGCGCACCGGTCTCACGCGCAGTGCGTCCGGCGCGCGCGCATGGGGCTGCGACGTCGGCAGCACCGGCCAGCGCAAGCCCCGCCATCGAAGCCGATGAACGCCAGGAGCGCGACCAGATCGTCGCCGCCCTGACTGAATGCAAATGGCGTGCGCCGCACGCCGCCCAATTGCTGGGCATGTCACGCGCCACGCTGTACCGGCGCATGGCGCGCTACTGCATCCTGCCGCCGCATCGACGTTAGCGCGGCAGGCTTCACCCAGGCGTTCACAGAACCGCCACCCCCATCCAACCACGAGATCTATTGTCGAGATAGAGGAGACTTGTCATGCCCGAAGAAACCCCCAGCCAGACCATCGCGCACCTGCTGGAGACCCTGCAGGCCGCCCTGCGCGAAGGCAATGCCGCCAAGGCCGCCGCCCTGTTCGGGGAGGACGGCTACTGGCGCGATCTGATTGCCTTCACCTGGAACATCAAGACCCTGGAAGGCCGCGACCAGATCTGCGCCATGCTGCAATCGCAGCTGCCGCAGCTGGGATCGATACAGCTGCGTCCCGACCCCGATGAGACGCCCTCGCAAGCCGATGGCGTAACCCAGGGCTGGATCCTGCTGGAGACCGCCGTCGCCCGCGGCAAGGGCTACCTGCGCCTGCGCGACGGCAAGATCTGGACCCTGCTGACCACCGCCGCCGAACTGAAGGGCCACGAAGAACCCAAGGGCGTAAACCGCCCGCGCGGGGCGGTGCATGGCGTGCATACGCAGCGCCGTACCTGGAAGGAAGGACGCGAAGCGGAGGCGCGTGAACTGGGCTACCAGCAGCAACCCTATTGCCTCATCATCGGCGGCGGGCAGGGGGGCATTGCGCTGGGTGCGCGGCTGCGCCAGCTGGGTGTGCCGACCATCATCATCGAACGCAACGAGCGCGCCGGCGACAGCTGGCGCAAGCGCTACAAGTCGCTGTGCCTGCATGATCCGGTGTGGTACGACCATCTGCCCTACATTCCCTTCCCCGAGAACTGGCCCGTCTTCGCGCCCAAGGACAAGATCGGTGACTGGCTGGAGATGTATGCCAAGGTGATGGAACTGAACTACTGGGGTTCCACCGTCTGCAAGTCCGCCAGCTTCGACGAGGCCACGCAGAAGTGGACCGTAGTGGTCGAGCGCGAAGGGAAGGAAGTCGTGCTGCAGCCGACCCAGCTGGTGCTGGCCACCGGCATGTCGGGCAAGCCCAACGTGCCGCAGTTTCCCGGAGCGGAAAACTTCCGGGGCGATCAGCATCACTCCTCGCGCCATCCCGGTCCCGATCCTTATCGCGGCAAGAAGGTGGTGGTGGTCGGCTCCAACAATTCGGCGCACGACATCTGCGCGGCGCTCTGGGAGAACGGTGTGGACGTGACCATGCTGCAGCGCTCTTCCACCCACATCGTCAAGTCCGATTCCCTGATGGAACTGGCCCTCGGCGATCTCTATTCCGAGCGCGCAGTGGCCAGCGGCCTCACCACCGCCAAGGCCGACCTGCTGTTTGCGTCGATCCCCTACAAGGTCTTGCCGTCGATGCAGAAGCAGGTGTTCGACAAGATCCGCGAACGCGATGCGGATTTCTATCGGCGTCTCGAAGAGGCCGGTTTCCTGCTCGATTTCGGCGATGACGATTCCGGCCTGTTCATGAAATACCTGCGGCGCGGCTCCGGCTACTACATTGACGTGGGTGCCTCCGAGCTGATCGCCGAAGGCAAGATCCGTCTCAAGAGCGGCGTCGACGTCAAGGAGATCCGCGCACACTCCATCCTGCTCTCCGATGGCAGCGAATTGCCGGCCGACGTGATCGTCTATGCCACCGGTTACGGTTCCATGAATGGCTGGGCCGCCGACCTGATCTCGCACGAGGTGGCCGACAAGGTCGGCAAGTGCTGGGGCCTGGGATCGGCCACCACCAAGGATCCGGGACCGTGGGAAGGCGAACAGCGCAACATGTGGAAGCCCACGCAGCAGCCCGCCCTGTGGTTCCATGGCGGCAACCTGCACCAGTCGCGCCACTACTCGCTGTATCTGGCGCTGCAGCTGAAGGCGCGCATGGAGGGTATTCCGACACCGGTGTATGGCTTGCAGGAGGTGCATCATCTCCGATAAGGCCCGCGCCTGAGACCGGCAGCGGCAGATGAAAAAAATGGCGCACAGAGAAATCTGCGCGCCATTTTTTCGTCCGGCTGAAAAGCTGCTGTCAGCGCGGTTTCGATGCCATCTCCATCACTCCCGGTCAGGCATTGAAGCGGGCCAGGAAAGCCTGCGTTGCCGCCTCGCGCGGATTGTCGATCACCTGCGACGGCGGTCCGGCTTCCACCACCACGCCATCGCGCATGAACACCACCTGGTCCGCCACTTCGCGGGCAAAGGCGATCTCGTGCGTGACCAGGATCATGGTCATGCCATCGGCGGCCAGGCCGCGGATCACGTTGAGTACTTCACCGACCAGTTCCGGGTCCAGCGCCGAGGTCGCTTCATCGAACAGCATCACGTCCGGCTGCATGGCCAGCGCGCGGGCAATGGCGATGCGCTGCTTCTGGCCACCGGAGAGCTTCTGCGGATACATGTCGGCACGGTCCGACAGGCCCACCTTCTGCAACAGCGCCATGGCCTTGGCGCGCGCTTCGGCCTTGGGCGTGCGCAGCACGGTGACCATGCCTTCCATCACGTTCTCCACCGCCGTCATGTGCGGGAACAGGTTGAAGTGCTGGAACACCATGCCGGTGCGCGCCCGGAAGGCGGCCAGCTCGCGGTCCTTGGGCAGGCGCGACTTGCGGCCATTGAATTCGAAGTGGCGCTCGCCGATGCGTACCGTGCCCAGGTCCGGCACGGTCAGCAGGTTCAGGCAGCGCAGCAGCGTCGACTTGCCCGAGCCCGAGGGGCCGATCATGGCCACCACGCTGCCACGGGGCACGGCGATGGAAATGTCCTTGAGCACCACGTGCTCGCCAAAGGCCTTCTTGAGATTGCCGATCTGGATCATCGCGTCCGCATGTTGATTGTTCATCGTCTTCTCCTCAACCGTGCTGGACCGACAGGCGGTTTTCCAGGCGCTTGGCCCAGATGGTGGCCGGCAGCAGGATCAGGAAGTAAATGATCGCGACCAAGGTGTAGATTTCCAGCGGACGATAGGTTTCGTGCGCGATGATCTGGCCCTGGTACAGCAGGTCAGGCACGGCCAGCACCGACAGCAGCGAGGTGTTCTTGAGCTGCATGATGGACTGGTTCACCAGCGGCGGCGTCATGCGCTTGAAGGCCTGCGGCAGGATCACGCGCTTCATCAGCTGGAAACGCGTCATGCCCAGTGCCCAGCCCGCTTCGGACTGGCCGACATCGATGGAGACGATGCCGCCGCGAATGATCTCGGAATAGAACGCACCGCCATACAGCGCCAGCGACAGCATGGCCGCCGTGCCCGCCGACATCTCGATACCCAGCAGCACCGGCAGCGCATAGTAAAACCACACCAGCTGCACCAGTACCGGCGTGCAGCGGAACACTTCGACGAAGGCGCGCAGCGGTCCGGAGATGAAGGGGTTCGACGACAGCCGGCCGAGGCCCACCACCAGACCGACCAGCAGGCCGAGCGCGATACAGGCCACGGTGTAGGAGAGGGTATAGACGAAGCCGATTCCGATGATGCTCCTGAATTGCCAGAGCGAGCCGAAGTCCCATTGATACATCTGCGATTTTCCTTGGTTGCCAATTGCATGAGCCCGGGGAGGGCAGGGTGTGCAGCGCATGCACGAACCATGCCCTATCCCTCCGGGGCAGTTGTGCGCCGGGTACCGGGAGGAGGGAGGACGTGGGAAGAACTGCCCGCGCATGGATTGCAGGCGACCGCAACCGACGCTGCGGCGTGCCGCGAACCCGGCCATTGTAAAGGAGAACGCCTGGAGCACGAACTGAACAAAACGTCTCATCATGCGCCGGGAACCCCCGTAGATGCGGGCTTTGGCTAAAATGACGGGATTGCGCAAGTGAAGTGTTATGCCAAATTCCCGGTCAGCGGGAACGTGCTGTTTCACCTTTTGGATCATGAACCCGTCCCCTTTTTCTTCCATTCCTGCTGCCAGTTCTCCCCTTTCTGTGCGTGTCATCCTCATCACCGGTGCCGCGCGCGGCATCGGTGCGGCGGTGGCCACCACCGTGGCGGCACCCGATGTCGCCCTGGTCCTGCATGCCCGCAGCGAATCGCCGGAGCTGCAGGCGGTGGCGCAGCAATGCCGCGCGCAGGGCGCGCAGTGTACGCTGGCGCTGGGCGACCTGGCCGATGCGCACACCGCGACGCAGTTGCGTGACGCTGCGCTGACGCACTACGGCAGGCTCGATGCGCTGGTGGCCAATGCCGGCTTTGCCGATCGCAAGCGCATTGGCGAACTGGATGACGCGGACTGGTCGCGTTCGCTCGATGCGCTCCTGGGCGGCTTTTTCCGCTTGATCACGGCTTGCCGCGAGCCGCTGCAGGCCAGCGGTCAGGGCCGGGTGGTGGCGGTGAGCTCCTTCGTGGCCCACGTGTTCCGCCTGGGGGAATCGGGCTTTCCGGCATCGGCGGCGGCCAAGGCGGGCATCGAGGCCCTGGTGAAATCGCTGGCGGTGCAGGTGGCCGCGGCCGGGGTGACGGTCAACGCGGTAGCGCCCGGCTACGTTCAGAAAAGCGATCCGGCCAAGTCGGCCATCGACCCGGCCGCCTGGCAGGCGGCGCTGGCGCGCATCCCGCTGCAGCGCCTGGGACAGCCGCAGGAGATCGCCAATGTAATCGCCTTCCTCCTCAGTCCGGCGGCTTCCTACGTCACCGGACAGGTGTGGCACGTGGATGGCGGACTCACCCTGTAATGCGAAAATGATTTAAATCGTTTAAATCATTTATATCATTAGATCAATTAACATCATTTACATTTTTCGGAAGTTGAACTGAGACCATGCGCATCATCGTGCTGGGCGCCGGCATCGTCGGCGTCACCACTGCTTATTTCCTCCGCGAGCGCGGCCATGAAGTGGTCGTGGTGGAACGCCGCGCCGAGGTGGCGGCCGAGACCAGCGTCGGCAATGCCGGCCATGTCTGCCCCTCGTATGCCACGCCGTGGGCGGCTCCCGGCATGCCGGCCAAGTCGCTGAAGTGGTCGGTGCAGAGCTGGCTGGGGATCGAGGCGGCCTTGCGTTTCACGCCGCGCCTGGATGCGCATCAGTGGAAGTGGCTCAAGACCTTCCTGGCGCAATGCACGCCCGAGCGCTATGCCGTCAACAAGGCCCGCATGGGGCGCCTGGCACGCTACAGCCACGGCCAGTTGAAACAGATCCGCGAGCGTCTCGATATCCGCTACGAACAGACCACCGGCGGCAACCTGCAATTGTTCCGCACCCAAGAAGGGCTGGACAATGCCGGGCTGTCGACCAAGGTATTGGCGGAAGCCGGCGTGCCTTTCGAGCTGCTGGATGCCGATGGCTGCGTGGCCTTCGATCCGGGCTTGCATGCGGCCCGTCATGAATTGAAGGGCGGTTTGCTGTTGCCGATGGATGAAACCGGCAATTGCCCGCTGTTTGCGCGCGCGCTGGCCGGCTGGCTGCAGGCGCATGGGGTGGAGTTTCACTTGTCCACAGAGGTGCAGGCCATCGAGGTGGCCGGTGGCCAGGTCAGCGGCTTGCGCACACCCACTGGTACCTTGCGCGCCGATGCCTACGTGGTCGCCTGCGCCAGTGCGTCAGTACCGATGCTGAAACCCCTGGGGCTGGACCTGCCGATCTATCCGGTCAAGGGCTATGCCATCACGGTGCCGGTGGCCGATCCCAAGAGCGCGCCGCGCAGCGGTGTCATGGACGAGTACTACAAGGTCGCCATCACCCGCATGGGCAATCACATCCGTGCGGCAGGCACGGCCGAGATCGGCAGCTGGGATACGCGGGTGACCCCGCGCGATTGCGCCACTGCGCTGAAGTCGCTGAAGAATCTTTATCCACAGGGCGCCGATCTGGCCAAGGTCGAATACTGGGCCGGACTGCGCCCCATGACACCGGACGGCGCACCGCTCATCGGTGCCACCCGCTATGCCAACCTGTGGCTCAACGCCGGCCATGGCTCCAATGGCTGGACCACGGCCTGCGGGTCCTCGGCCATCATCGCCGACAAGATCTCGGGCGTGGCCAGCGCCATCGAGAGCGCCGACCTGGAGCCGCAGCGCACGTTCTGAGCGGAGCGCTGCCGATCAATGATCAGCGATCAAACAGCGCGTCCACATTGTCGCCATTGCTGAAGCTGCTCACGGCCCAGCCGCCAGGCGTCGTGTAGAAGATGAACATCCACGGGATGGCCTGGCGTTCGGTTTTTTCGATGTAGGTGAGCTTGATCAGCGATTCGCCCACCTTCTCGGAGCGGATGAATTCGTAGCCGACCGAATTGCCGACCAGGGCTTCGATGGCCGTGCGCGCGCTGCGTGCACTGGTGCGTGCGCCCTCGAAGGCGCGGATGTCTACCAGCGCATAGGGCGAAAGCAGGCCATAGGCATCATCGGTGCGGCCGGCACCGGCCTGGGCCATGACCTTGTCGGCCAGGGCGCGCACTTCGGTGTCGGATTTGAGGGTATCGGCCTGGGCGGCCTGCAGCAGGCCGGTGAAGGCGAGGGAGGCCAGCAGGGAACGAATGATGAGCGAGGGCATGGAAGTCTCCTTGTAAGGCAGCACATGAAATGGCACAGGCGGCTATTGTGCCAGTACTGTGCAGGTCCCCGCCAAGCCTTGTATTTGCGTGACGTACGTGGCTGTTAAGCCTGCACAGGGTCAGCGTAAATCAAGGTAAAACGGTCCTGAAGCTGCAATATGCGCCGCTATGATGGGCAGCCTGTAATCCCGGCCACCTGCGCCATGCAGGGATCGTGAAAGCCAAGGGATTGCGCTCGGGGAGAGCATCATGCGCACCATCATCATTGCCACCTTGCTGGCTTCATCGCTGTCGGGCTGCATCGTCACGTCCGGCAATGCCCTGGTCGACGCTGTGGGCCTGGTCGGTTCCACCGCGTCCAGCGTGCGTGCCATGACGCCCAACTCGGTACAGAATCCCATCGTCTACAGCAAGGACCCGATCCACGAAGTCTGCATCGAGTGGAATGGCTCGGTGGCGCTGAGCGACTTCGTGCCCGGCCTGCAGGGCGAGCTGCAGAAACACGGCGTGCAGAGCCGCGTCTACGATGCCGGTACCCAGTCGCTGGCCTGCCCGGTGACGCTGAGCTATGTGGGCTACGTCAAATGGGACACCAAGGTCTTCACCGATGCCTATACCCCCTATCTCACCTATGCCGCACTGACCCTGCGCCGCGAAGGCCGCGTGCTGGGCACGGCGCAGTACCGGCTCGGTTCCTTCGGCCAGGACAAGTGGGCCAGCGCGGGTGACAAGCTGGCACCGCTGATCGATGCGCTGTTCCCGGGCAATCCGCAGGTGGCGGACAATTCGCCGGACAACATGCGCAGCGCGGCCAACGGATTCTGAAGCCGGATTCGGAAGACGAGATACGGCGCACACGGCGCACTCGGCGGTCACGCTGTTGCGCCTCCAATGAAAAACGGCAAGCTGCGCGCTTGCCGTTGTCGTTTGCAGACCGGGTGTTCTCGCGCCTGCAGCGCGGACCCGATCACACCATCATCCGATCACCAGATGGTCAGCAGGCGGCGGAAGAAGTTGCCATCGGTGCTGGCATCCGCAATGGAGCCACCGCCGACCTGTTCCAGCCGCGCATCGGCCACGTTGGAGGAGGCCACGATGCCGCCGCGGATGTCACGGGTGCGCACCACACCCGAGAAGCGCAGGGTGTTGGTGTTGCCGTTGACGCCGATGCGCTTTTCACCGGCCACCACCAGGTTGCGGTTGGGCAGCACTTCGACGATGGAGACCATCAGCGTGCCGGTCATGGTGTTGGTATTGCTGCTGTCGCCGGAGCCCTTGAAGGTATTGCTGCCGTTGGCCGAATAATTGGCGTCGTACAGTTGCGTGAACAGTCCGCCCAGCGGCGCGCCCGAACCCGGGCCCTTTTGCGTGAGCGTGGTGTCGCGGCTGTTGGTGGTGGCCGCCTTGTTGCTGCTGCTGATGGATTCGGAGATGTCGATCTTGATGATGTCGCCCACGTTGTAGGTGGTCGGCTCTTCGAACAGCTGCGCGCTGGAGACGCGGAAGATGGCACCATTGTTTTCCACGTTGGCCACCTGATAGGCCGGCCGCACGCTGGTGGGCCCGGTCACCATGGGCGCCGGGCTGTTGCAGGCCGACAGCGAGACCGATAGCGAAACGGCCAGTGCGCAGGCACCGGCAAGGCGATACTGGAATGTCATGGTACTCCCCCGATGGCGGCCGGGCTGGATGCCCGGCACGAGCCACCGCCCGCGGTTGCCTGCTTCTGACCTGCTGCTTGCCTGGGGCTTGCATCAATCTCTCAGGAAGCATGAACGCGCGGGCGGCGCGTGCAGGGATGATGGTGGCTGCAGGCGTAAGCAGCGGTTAGGCCCGTGTAAAGTGCGGCAAACAATCATCAATGGCGGTTAAGTCGTGCGCTGGACAGCATTAAGCGCAGATGAATGCTCCTGTGAACGAGCATTAAACACGGGGCACGGAGGTCATACGGACGAATCCGGCGGCTCCCGGTTTCGTCGCCGGCGCTGCCGTGGACGGCACGCCACAGCCGCGCTGTTGTGATCGCTTTGACTCGGGCTTGACTCTGGTTTGCCCTCAATGCGTCTGCGTTTTTCCGTGCATAATGACGCCACCCCCAACTCAGCGGTCCCGCCTGGCGTGATCGCACTCCATCATGGCAACAGACAAGAACCAGGCCGCCACCAGCGCCGAGATTGCAGCGCCCAGCGTGCACGAGCAGCTGGTATCGGCCCGCATCCGCCAGCGCATCAAGGCGGCCGGCGTGCGTTTCCACGCCAACGACAACATCGCCGCCTTCATCCGGGAAGGCGAACTGGAGCAATTGCAGGCCGAGGTGCAGTCCAAGCTGGCCGCGGTGCTGGAGAGCCTGGTGATCGATGTCGAAAGCGACCACAACACCCAGGACACCGCCAAGCGCGTGGCCAAGATGTACCTGAACGAAGTCTTCAAGGGTCGCTACCAGGCGGCGCCTCCAGTGACCGAGTTCCCCAACATCGAGCGCCTCAATGAGCTGATGATCGTCGGCCCGATCACGGTGCGCAGTGCCTGCTCGCACCACCTGTGCCCGATCATGGGCAAGGTGTGGGTGGGCGTGATGCCCAATGAGCATTCCAACCTGATCGGCCTGTCCAAGTACGCGCGCCTGCTGGAATGGATCATGAGCCGCCCGCAGATCCAGGAAGAAGCCGTCTCCCAGGCCGCCGACCTGCTGATGCAGAAGCTGCAGCCCGATGGCCTGGCCATCGTCATGGAAGCCGATCACTTCTGCATGCACTGGCGCGGCGTCAAGGATGTGGAATCGAAGATGATCAACAGCGTCATGCGCGGTTCCTTCCTGCGTGATGCCAACCTGCGCCGTGAATTCCTGGCGCTGATTTCCCAACGTCAACGAGGTTAATCATGCTGGTTCGTCTGATCTATGCAAGCCGCGCGCGCGAGACCATCACCCACGAGACCATCGAGGGCATCCTGGCTGCCTCGCGCCAGCGAAATCCGCAGCAGGGCATTACCGGCGTGCTGTGCTACAGCGACACGACCTTCGTGCAGGTGCTCGAAGGCGGGCGCGATCAGGTCAATCGCCTGTATGGCCGATTGCTGCGTGATGATCGCCACCATGACGTGATCCTGCTGGCCTATGAATCGATCGACGAGCGCCAGTATTCATCCTGGACCATGGGCAAGATCCGCCTGGACAAGATCAACCGCTCGCTGTTGCTGAAGTATTCGGTCACGGGCGAACTCAATCCCTATGATGTCTCCAGCTGTTCCACCGTGGCACTGTTGAATGAGCTGGCCTCGACGGCGGCCTTCGCCCAGCGCGATTGATGGCGCAGGTTCGCGCGGATGTGAGAACGGCACCTTGCGGTGCCGTTTTTTTTGGGCTGCGTGATCTTCGCGGGCTTAATCCAGGTCGATGCTGGGCAGGCTGCGGATGCCCCACTTGGCCGGATCGGCATAGGCCACGATCTTGTCGCCCCCACGGGCCAGGTCGATGATCTCCGGCTTGAGCGGCATGCGGCTGGTGGTCGAGTAGAACAGTTTGATGCGCGGGGTGAGCAGGTGCTCCGGCCGCTGGTCCACCACGATGCCCAGCCGGCCCGATTGCAGGATCACGCAGGAGCCGGTCGGGTAGATGCCGATGGCCTTGACGAAGGCTTCCATCGTGATCGGATCGAAATGCCCGGCGCTGGCGGCCATGTGGCGGATCGAGCGGGCCGGGTCCCAGCCGGCCTTGTAGGGACGGTTGGAGGTGATGGCATCGTAGACGTCGCACACCGCGCCCATCTTGGCCATGATGGAAATGCTGTCGGCCTTGAGATTGAACGGATAGCCGCTGCCGTCGATCTTCTCGTGATGGTGCAGCGAGACATCCAGTGCGACTTCGCCAATTCCTTCGATCTGTTTGAGGATGCTGTGGCCCTGTACGGTGTGCGAGCGTACCGAGGCGAATTCTTCTTCGGTCAGCTTGGCGGGTTTGTTGAGGATGTCCAGCGGCACGGCCATCTTGCCCACATCGTGCAGCAGGCCGGCCATGCCGGCTTGCTTGATCTGTTCCTGCGTCATGCCGAGCTGGTTGGCCAGCGAGATCATCATCGCGCAGACCGCCACCGAATGCATGTAGGTGTAATCGTCGGTGGTCTTCAGGCGCGCCAGGCTGATCAGCGCATCGGCATTGCGCGAGACCGAGGAGGTGATCTCGGTCACCAGTTCGGCAGCATCCTTGACGTCGACCGTCTTGCCCATGCGCGCTTCGGAAAACATGTTGAGCACGGTGGACTTGGAGGAGGAGATGATGCGCGCCGCGCGTTCGCGCTCTACCGCCGTCTCGGTGCGGGTGGCCGGCTTGCGCACGGCCACCGTGGCGCTGGCACCCTGATGGGCGATGGCGATCTCGGCGGGGGGCGCGGCGTCATCCTGCTCCGCCGCGTCGGTCTCGTCGTCGATATCGTGTTCGGGGGCAATGTCGCGGCCCTTTGCGGTGTCGATGGTGACTTCCTCGACCGGGCACTCGCGCAGGGTTTGCAGATCTTCCAGCGTTTCGATCTTGAAGGATTTGCGCCAGAAAGGATGATTGATCCATCCGCCGGGGATGGAATGAACGTACATGCCCAACCGTAATTGAGCCAAGGCGATGGATTTCAACATATCGAATTCAGGTCTGTGCCTGGCGCTGGTTCCCGTACTGAAAGCGGTTCGATTTCCTTGATGAAATGGACGCCTGTTGTCTGAAGGAATGAAGCTCGGTGATGGTCTGTGAACATCATTCCACTGACGAGCTATCGTAACAGAATGGCATCAGTTTTACGCGGCTTGTCGTTATCTTGCCGACGAATTTTACCTTTGTCCGCACGGAAGTTTATGTGCGGAAAATGTTTGATCTGAAGATCGTTGAAAAATTGATGTAATCCCGAGACAGACAGCCACCGCCTGAGAATCCGGCCGACGGTGGCTGTGAGGAATGGTGAGAAAAACTTATTTTTTCAGTGGCGGCGCATAAGGGTTGCTGGTGAGCATACGCAGGAAGCTGGCAATGCAGGCCACCCCCGCAAAGGCGGCGCCGAAGCCGAGGGCAAAGCGCGAGCCCTGGGTCTCCGACAGGTTGAAGCACAGCGCCACCAGCGCGGCCCCGACACTCTGGCCGAGCAGCCGTGCCGTCGCCACGATGCCCGAGGCACCACCGCTGCGATGCGGCGGGGCGCTGGTCATCAGTGCCTTGAGATTGGGCGACTGGAAGAAGCCGAAGCCCATGCCACAGAGCAGCATGCGCCAGCTGATTTCCCATACGGTGGGCGCAGCCGGCATGAAGGTCATCGACAGCAGTCCTGCACACAGGAGCGCCAGCCCGACGCCGCCGAGGATGCCGACCGGATAGCGATCCGACAGCCGTCCGGCGATCGGTGCCATGATCGCCACGGCCACCGGCCAGGGTGTCATCAGGAGACCGATCTCGACCTGGCTGCGGCCCAGGTCATGGTGGAAGAAGAAGGGCAGCGAGACGAAGGCGAGGCCCTGTGCCGCGAAGGAACACACGGCGGTGATCGCCGAGAGCGTGAACATGGGATGGCGGAACAGGTCCACCGGCAGCATCGGTGCCGGATGCGACAGTTCGCGCTTGAGCAGGAACAAGCCGCAGACGATGGCGGCGCCCAGTTCCAGTCCGACCACGCTGGCCTCTGCCTGGTGCGCGCCTTCACCGATGGCCAGGATCAGCAGGCCGAAGGCAGCCGCATTGAGCACGGCGCTGCGCAGGTCGAAGGCGTGTGTCGACAGCGCGGTATGCGGCAGCGAGGGCAGGGCCAGGATGACGGCCGCCACGCCCAGCGGCACGTTGACCGCAAACAGCCACGGCCAGGGTGCGATGGCGAGGATGCCGGAGGCGACCGATGGTCCCACGGTGAAGGCGATGGCCACGATCAGGGTATTGAGCCCGACGCCACGGCCCAGCGAGCGGGTCGGATAGATGAAGCGGATCAGCGCGGTGTTCACGCTCATGATGCCGGCCCCGCCCAGTCCCTGCAGGAAGCGCGCCATCACCAGCGTAGGCAGCGACCAGGCCACCGCGCACAGCAGCGAGGCCGCGGTAAAGAGCACCAGTCCCCAGATATAGATGCGGCGGTAACCGACGATTTCCCCCAGCGCCGCCAGCGGCAGCAGCGCCACCATCATCGCCAGCTGATAAGCGGTGACGATCCAGACCGAGGCTGCCGGTGTGGTGTTGAGGTCCAATGCCATGGCAGGCAGGGCCGTGTTGGCGATGGCGGTATCGAGCGTAGCCAGGCCGACTGCGATGCCCAGCGCCAGGATGGCGCGCCCGCGCTGCTCGGGCGGCAGGCCCTCGCCGGCGATGACGATGTGATGGGCAGGATCGGACGTGCCGGAAGTGGAAGGCTGCGAGGACATGGTGTGGTTCGGTGTTGGCGGTGCAAGCGTGCTGGTGCCGCCGCTTGTTGTCGTGGTTGTCTTGGAGGTTCTGGAATGCGCGCCACCCCGCAAGGCAGCGCCGGTCAATGATAGCGGGGAACGTCCGAGTGCGCAGGCGGCGGCCACACGCCGGGCGGCTGCGCTATGATGGCGGTTTGCGCCAGCGCGGCTGGTGCCTTTGATCACGGAGTGGCAAGCATGTCCAAACAGCAGTTGTCGGAGCGCCTGTGCGCATGGATCGATCAGCATTTCGAGGAAGAGGTCGGGGTCCTGCAGCAGTTGATCCGCATCCCCACCGATACCCCGCCCGGCAACAACGCCCCGCACGCCGATGCGGTGGCCGAGCTGGTGCAGTCCTGGGGCTGGCAGGCCGAGAAGCACGCGGTACCGGCCGACCAGGTGCGCGACTATGGCATGCAGAGCATCACCAACCTGATCGTGCGCCGTCCCTATGGCGACGGTGGACCGACCCTGGCGCTCAACGCCCACGGCGACGTGGTGCCGCCGGGCGAAGGCTGGACCCATGACCCGTATGGTGGCGAAGTGGCGGATGGCCGCATCTATGGCCGTGCGGCAGCGGTCTCCAAGAGTGACTTCGCCAGTTATATCTTCGCCACGCGCGCGCTGGAGTCCCTGGGGGCAGCGCTGCGCGGCGCAGTGGAACTGCACTTCACGTATGACGAGGAATTCGGCGGCGTGCTCGGCCCGGGCTGGCTGCTGGAACAGAAGCTGACCCGTCCGGATTATGTGCTGGCGGCCGGCTTCAGCTACAACGTGGTGACTGCCCACAATGCCTGCCTGCAGTTCGAGGTGACCGTGCATGGCCGCGCCACGCACGGCTCCATGCCCGAGACCGGCCATGATGCCCTGCAGGCGGCCAATGCCATTCTCAATGCGATCTATGGCGCGCTGCCGGGATTGAAGGACATCCGCTCCTCCATCCCGGGCATCAGCCATCCGACCATGATCGTCGGCCGCATCGATGGCGGTACCAATACCAATGTGGTGCCGGGCAAGGTGGTGCTGAAGATGGACCGCCGCATGATTCCCGAGGAAGATCCGGCGCAGGTCGAAGCCGGCGTGCGCAAGCTGATCGAAGACGCAGTGGCCGGCCTGCCGGGCATCCGCGTGGAAATCCGCCGCCTGCTGCTGGCGCGTGCGCTGCGCCCGCTGCCGGGTCACGAGAAGCTGGTGGACAGCCTGCTGCGCAATGCCGAACAGGTCATGGGCGAGACCCTGACCACCAATGGTTCGGCGCTCTATACCGATGCCCGCCTGTATGGCGAAGCGGGCATTCCGGTGGTGCTGTTCGGGGCCGGTCCGCGCACGCTCATGGAATCCAATGCCAAGCAGGCCGATGAGAACCTGGCGCTGGATGACCTGAAGAAGGCCACCAAGGTGGTCGCCCTGATGCTGCTGGATTTCCTCGGTCCGCAAGACTGAGGCCGACGCCATTCCGGGCGCGCCTGCGGTCCTGCGCGGCAGGTCGCGCCCTCGGAATTGCCGCGGGGAAACGTCGCCGCATCGCAGGCCGCCCGACAAATGATTACAATGTGTGCCCGCAACAGCGTGGCCGGCGTTTCCTGTCGGCATGTTTCGGGCCGGAGGGCAGTGCGCCAGCCGGATAACCAGGCAAGTCTTGTGGGACCGAGATCAATCGCATGTTCAACGCCATCGAGCACACTCATCCGCCCCAGTCGCCCGCCGGCCGCAAGCCCGGCTATCTTGGATTGTCGTTCCGGCAATTGCTGCTGGCGGCCTTCCTGCTGATCGCCGCGCTCCTGAGCGGTACGTCCATCCACGCCCTCTTCACGCTGGACCGCATGTCGGCCAACAGCCGCGAGACGGCGCGCCAGGCGGTGCAGCTGACCGAATCCGCCCAGCGGCTGGCCGAGCGCACCGTGGCCATGGAGCGCAGTGCGCGCCAGTACCTGGTGCTGGATGACCGCGCTTTCCATGATCGTTTCAACGAGGCGCGCGAGCAGGCGCGCCAGGCCCTGGGTGAATTGTCGGATTCGCTGCCGATGGCCCCGCGCGACCTGTTCAGCCAGTGGGGCGTGTATGTGGACGAAGCCGCCGGCGTGCTGGAGGCGGAGTCGCGCAAGGACAAGGGCGAGCAGGCCAAGCTGTTCCAGGACTTCGCGCGCCTGCCCGCGCTCAATGAGCGCATCGCGCTGGAGAGCCGGCGCGAGGTGGATCGCCGCAACAATGCCTTATCGGCCGCACTGGAGCAGCAACGCCAGCTGCTTACCGCCCAGGTGGTGGGGGCCATCGTGCTGGCGGTCTTGCTGGCCTTCTGCTTCGGACTCTGGCTGTCGCGTCCGATGGCGCGGCTGGAACAGGCCATTGGCCGGCTGGGCGACAATCGCTTCGACCAGCCCATCGACGTGCGCGGCCCGGCCGACATCCGCCGCCTGGGCCAGCAGCTGGACTGGCTGCGCCAGCGCCTGGCAGACCTGGAGGCGGAGAAGTCGCGCTTCCTGCGCCATGTCTCCCATGAATTGAAGACTCCGCTGGCGGCGCTGTGCGAAGGCGCGGCCCTGCTGGATGACGGCGTGGCCGGGCAACTGACTGAGAACCAGCGCGAGATTGCCCGCATCTTGCGCCAGAATACCCAGTCGCTGCAGACCCAGATCGAGGATCTGCTGCGTTATAACGAAGTCTCCTTCGATGCCCAGCGCATCCATCCGGTGCCGGTGGACCTGCGCGCGCTGCTGCACAAGGTGATCGACGACCAGCGCCTGCAATGGCTGGCGCGCGAACTGAAGGTGGAAATCGAGGGTGCGGCCCGTACCGTGGTGGTCGATCCCGAGAAGATGGCCATCGTGCTGGCCAACCTGCTGTCCAATGCCGTGCGCTTCAGCCCGCAGGGCGGTTTCATCCGCTTCCTGCTGAGCGAGGCCCCCGGTATGGTACGGGTGGAGTGTCTGGATCAGGGGCCGGGGGTGGCACCGACCGATGCCGCCCGCATCTTTGAACCCTTCTACCAGGGCTTGCACCAGCCCTCCGGTGCCCGCCGTGGCAATGGCATCGGTCTGTCCGTGGTGCGCGAGTACGTACAGGCGCATAGCGGCAAGGTCTATCTGGTCCCGCGTGAGGGCGGGGCGCATTTCCGAATCGAGTTGCCTGATGAAAAATAAGATCCTGATCCTGGCTTGTTCCGTCGTGCTGGCCGCGTGTGTGGGGCCGCAGCCGTCCGCGCCGACATCGACCGTCCAGCTCATCCAGTCCTCCAGCAATATCGACGAACTGCTGGCCTACAACGCCCAGCTGCGCAAGATGACGCCGGCCGAACTGGGCCGCGAGTTGCAGCGTGTCAATACCTATCCGGCTGGTCCGGCGACCAATGTGCGCCGCGCCATGGCGCTGTCTTTGACGCGCGACGCCATCGACCTGGCCAAGGCCGAAGCCCAGCTATGGAACGTCATGGCCGATCGCAGCGTCGAAGCGGAGAAGCTCAAGCCTCTGGTGCAGTTGCTGGTTGGACATTATTCCGACCTGCGCCGCGTGGCCGACGGTGCCGAGAAGTCCTCGGTGCAACTGAAGGAAGCGCAGCGCAAGGTCGATCAGCTCAACGACAAGCTGGAAGCGCTCAAGAACATCGAACGGACCCTGCCGGCTGGCGGCAAGTAATCTGAATCCCCGAAGACCTGGGGATGCCGCCATCCCGCCGGGGCCGTTCCCTTTACTGGAACTGGAGTCCCGATGGGAAAGACTGCCCCCCTGATGCTGGTCGACGATGATCCCGACCTGCTGCGATTGCTGACGCTGCGCCTGAACGCTAGCGGTTATCGCATCCTGGCCGTGGAAAGCGCCGAGGCCGCCTTGGCCCAGCTGGCCATTGCGCTGCCGGCGCTGGTGATCACCGATGTGCGCCTGCCCGGCATGGATGGGCTGGCGCTGTTTGCCGAGATCCGCAGCCGCTATCCGGCCTTGCCGGTGATCCTGCTCACCGCCCATGGCACCATTCCCGATGCCGTCGAGGCCACCACGCAGGGGGCCTTCGCCTATCTCACCAAGCCGTTTGATGGCCATGTGCTGCTGGACAAGGTGGCGCAGGCCCTGAGCCTGTCCGCGCCCGCCCAGGAGACGCCGGATGAAGCCTGGCGTGCCGACATCATCAGCCGCAGCCAGCGGGTCGACGAACTGCTGGCCGAGGCGCGGCTGGTGGCGGCCTCCGACGCCAGCATCCTCATCCGTGGCGACAGCGGTACCGGCAAGGAAGTGCTGGCCCGCGCCATTCATCGTGCCAGTCCGCGTGCCGGGAAGCCCTTCATTGCCGTCAATTGCGGTGCCATTCCCGAGCAATTGCTGGAGTCCGAACTGTTCGGCCATGTGAAAGGCGCATTTACCGGCGCTGTAGAGCATCGTGAAGGTTTATTCCAGGCGGCGGAAGGCGGCACCCTGTTTCTCGATGAAATCGGGGATATGCCGCTGGCCTTGCAGGTCAAGCTGTTGCGCGTACTGCAGGAAAAGACCGTGCGGCAGGTGGGGGCCAACCAGGCTGCCGAGGTCGACGTACGGGTGATCTCGGCCACCCACCGCGACCTGGAAGCGGCCATGAATGAGGGGCACTTCCGGGCCGATCTGTATTACCGGCTTAATGTAGTCACGCTCAGTCTGCCGCCGCTGGAAGAGCGGCGTGAGGATATCGCGCTGCTGGCCAATCATTTCCTCAAGACCATCGCCGCGCGCTATCCCAAGCGCCTGACGGGATTTGCCCCGGATGCGCTGGAAGTGCTCAGCCTGGCCCACTGGCCGGGCAATGTGCGCCAGCTCTATAACGTCGTGGAGCAGGTGTGCGCGTTGTCGACCGCGCCGCTGATCCCGGCGTCGCTGGTGCAGCGCGCATTGCGGGTGCCGACGCTGGATCTGCTGCGTTATGCAGAGGCCAAGCAGAAATTCGAGCGGGATTACCTGGTGCGGCTGCTGAAGCTGACGGATGGCAATGTCTCCGACGCGGCCCGGCTGGCCGATCGCAATCGAACCGAGTTTTACCGGCTGCTGCAGAAGAATGGACTGGATCCAAGGCGATTCCGGGGTGGCGAGGAGGCCGTCGTGATGGAGCGACAGGACGGAGTCGTTTGAAATCAAGGAGTTGCGCTTGTCGCTGCGACATGATGTCGGGTCCGGCCGACGGAAATGGTGGGTTCGCCGGCTCATCTTTGCTGACGGATTGCTGAGTTCGCGCGATAAGTCTCTGATTTCATTGAGGATAGCTTGGGGTGGCATGGCATTTGCCAACGTATAGGCCAGAGTTGCCCGCCTTGGTGAAGGGAAGGGCAATGCCAGGTCCACCTCATTGAACAAGGAGAACTTCATGAAGACATCTTCACTTGCAGCACGACTGCTGGCCGCCGCCATGGTGATGGCCGCTGCCGCACCGGCAGTCCACGCGGCGGATTCCGCCAGCACCAATGCGCCCTCTGCGCAGAAGGCCGGCGCCTATATTGACGATTCCGTGATCACCGCCAAGGTGAAGGCGGCGCTGGTGGAAGACAAGCAGATCTCTTCCATGAAGATCAAGGTCAGCACCAAGGATGGCGTGGTCACCCTGAAGGGTTCCGTCCCCAGCGCCGAGCTGGGCCAGCATGCCTTGCAATTGGTCGCCGGGGTCGAGGGAGTGCGCGACGTGAAGAGCGACTTGACCGTGAAGGCAGGTTGAGCAGAGCCGATTGGGTTTGCAGAAAATCCGGTAATTATTTGAATTATTTAGACCAGCAAAAAAGAATCCGGGCCGTCCCGCCAGGGATGGCCCGGATTCTTTTGGTTTTTTTCGATGCTGGCCAGCTTCTCTGAAGCTCAAGCTGGGTACGGCTTTGCGGCGTACCAGATGGAGCCTGGCTCATATCCTTCTAAATTATTTTGAACTATTTTTCAAAAAGTACTTGCGCGCTGCCGGATGCGTTGCTATAGTTCGCCCCCTGCTGACGAACAAAACGATTCGCAGCGATGCAAACAGCGCCAAGCGCGTTTGCGACAGACAAGATCTTTAAAAATTAACAGCCGATAAGCGTGGGCGTTTAATGAAGTGCGACAGAACCTCGGTTCTGGAAACTTTAAATATTAAATGCTCACAAGAAAT
>NZ_DBIC01000148.1:24783-25255 GCF_002296545.1 Herbaspirillum sp. UBA812
TAGGTAAGATCGCAAGAAATTACCTGTCAGTATTTTGAGAGAGCGATGCCCTTCGGGGTAGCCAGAAATGGCACAAAACAGAGATTAAACTAAAGAGTTTGATCCTGGCTCAGATTGAACGCTGGCGGCATGCCTTACACATGCAAGTCGAACGGCAGCATAGGAGCTTGCTCCTGATGGCGAGTGGCGAACGGGTGAGTAATATATCGGAACGTGCCCTAGAGTGGGGGATAACTAGTCGAAAGACTAGCTAATACCGCATACGATCTACGGATGAAAGTGGGGGATCGCAAGACCTCATGCTCCTGGAGCGGCCGATATCTGATTAGCTAGTTGGTGGGGTAAAAGCCTACCAAGGCAACGATCAGTAGCTGGTCTGAGAGGACGACCAGCCACACTGGGACTGAGACACGGCCCAGACTCCTACGGGAGGCAGCAGTGGGGAATTTTGGACAATGGGGGCAACCCTGAT
>NZ_DBIC01000118.1:0-612 GCF_002296545.1 Herbaspirillum sp. UBA812
TCATTCATCGAAAGAACTTGTGCGCGGCACCATCTTACCTGAGAGCGCTGCTTTCCACGCAGCTGCGCCATGCCGCGATCAAGCAGGACAATGCCGCGCTTGTCAGGCTTTGCTGCACTCTGATTCGGTGATATCTTCCGAGTTCTTCGGCGCGATTTACTTATTTTTTCAAGCGCGCCTTCCCTTCCCGCCAGCCCCGCCCCGGCACACCCGGGCCACCTGCGTCAGCGCGCTGTCAGTTGCGCGTCATTTTGCCCTTTTCGATCACTCCTGCCGGGCCAAAACGCACCAAACGTGCGCGCACCCCTGTCGCAAAGGCCCGCGCCATGCGGCTTTCTCACCCGATAAAAAAACCTTTGATTGCCAGGCGAGCCGGTGCTATCGTGTCGGCGCTTTTGGCGGGATGAGATCGCGCGGCAAGACGTGAGACATCTTCGCAAGGCTACCAATAAAACTAAGAAAATCCATTCAACCACTCGTTCAGAGGCAAACATGTTCATCAGAAAAATCTTCCAGCAGATGCTGGTCCTGCTCTGCCTGGCCGCAGCCGCAGCCGCACAAGCACAAAACCTGCCCAACGTGGTCATCCTGGCCACCGGCGGCACCATCGCC
>NZ_DBIC01000118.1:901-1159 GCF_002296545.1 Herbaspirillum sp. UBA812
CTGGCCACCGGCGGCACCATCGCCGGCACCGGCGCCACCAGCACCACCACCGTCGGCTACACCGCTGCCAAGGTCGGCGTGGATGCGCTGATCGCCGCCGTTCCCGAACTCAAGAAGGTCGCCAACGTGCGCGGCGAGCAGGTCATGCAGATCGCCAGCGAGAACATGAACAACGACGCCTGGCTGAAGCTGGCCAAGCGCGTCAACACCCTGCTGGCGCAGAGTGACGTCGATGGCATCGTCATCACCCACGGCACC
>NZ_DBIC01000118.1:1459-23546 GCF_002296545.1 Herbaspirillum sp. UBA812
GGCATCGTCATCACCCACGGCACCGATACCATCGAAGAAACCGCCTACTTCCTGGACCTGGTGGTCAAGAGCAAGAAGCCGGTGGTGATCGTGGGCGCGATGCGTCCCTCCACCGCCATCAGCGCTGACGGCCCGATCAACCTGTACAACGCCGTGCTGCTGGCCGGCTCCAAGGAAGCCGTCGGCAAGGGCGTGCTGGTGACCCTGAACGACCAGATCAACGCTGGCCGCGAAGTGACCAAGACCAACACCTCCACCATGGACACCTTCAAGACGCCGGAACTGGGCTTCCTGGGCTACATCCAGGGCAGCAAGCCTTACTTCTATCGCCAGTCCACCCGCAAGAACACGGCCGACACCCCGTTCGACATCATGAACCTGGACAAGCTGCCGCAAGTGGACATCGTCTACGGCTACGCCAACATGAACCCGATCGCCCTGAACGCCTTCGTGGCCGCAGGCGCGCAAGGCATCATCCACGCCGGCGTGGGTGACGGCAGCCTGAACAACACCGTGGTGCCGTCGCTGACCGAGGCCCGCAAGAAGGGCGTCGTGATCGTGCGTTCCAGCCGCGTCGGCCAGGGCATCGTGGCGCGCAACGGCGAAGCCGACGACGACAAGCTGGACTTCGTGGTCTCCGATACGCTGAACCCGCAGAAGGCGCGCATCCTGCTGATGCTGGCCCTGACCAAGACCACCGACAGCAAGGAAATCCAGAAGATGTTCTGGGAATACTGATCCTGCCGGTCCGGCGGCCCTGTCCGCCGGACCCAGCATCAATCAGTCCGAAAGCCCGCTGCCAGTGCAGCGGGCTTTTTTTACGCAGGAACCAAGCACGGCAGGCTTCACTCTGTAGAGTTCGCCTTGCCCCGGACCGCTTCACAGGAGAACACCGCATGCCCAGCCGCCGTCAATTCCTCGCCGCCGCCAGTGCCGCTTCGGCATTGGCCGCCCTCGGCCTCTCGCCGCGTGCGCTGGCGGCCCAGGGCTTGCGCATGGGCCGT
This sequence comes from Herbaspirillum sp. UBA812, assembly GCF_002296545.1. Taxonomy (NCBI): domain Bacteria; kingdom Pseudomonadati; phylum Pseudomonadota; class Betaproteobacteria; order Burkholderiales; family Oxalobacteraceae; genus Herbaspirillum; species Herbaspirillum sp. UBA812. The sequence continues at coordinate 2,464 of NZ_DBIC01000118.1, forward strand.
GCGCAGCCGTTTTCCTTCGACAGCCTGATCGCCCGCGCCCGCGACATGGCCCGCACGCCCTACCAGGCCCCGCCGGCCGTCCCCGCAGACGTTCTGGACAAGATCGACTACGAAGCCCACGGCAAGATCCGCTTCAAGACTGCCGATGCGCTCTTCGCCCAGGGGCCCGGCGCGTTTCCGGTGACCTTCTTCCACCTCGGCAAGTTCTTCCGTGTACCGGTACGGATGTTCATCCTTGCTGGTCAGGGCGATGGCACTGTACCGGTACAGTCGCGCGAAGTGTCTTACCGCGATGACTATTTCGACATGCCGGCCGACAGCCCCGCCCATCAGCTTCCCGCAGGCAGCGGCTTCGCCGGTTTCCGCTTCCAGGAGAGCCGCCTGGCCGACCAGAAGGAGAAAGACTGGCATACCAATGACTGGGTGGCCTTCCTCGGTGCCTCCTATTTCCGCGCCATCGGCGATCTGTACCAGTACGGCCTGTCGGCGCGCGGCATCGCCATCGATGTGGCCCAGGCCGACCGGCCTGAAGAATTTCCCGACTTCACGCAATTCTTCTTCGAGCCCTCTGCCCCCGGCAGCGATACGGTGGTGGTGTATGCCCTGCTCGATGGGCCCAGCATCACGGGGGCCTATCGCTTCGCCATGCAGCGCAAGCAGGGCGGCGGCGTGCACATGGAGATCGACAAGTCGCTGTTCCTGCGGCAAGACGTGGCGCGCCTGGGCCTGGCCCCGGCCACCTCGATGTACTGGTTCTCGGAAACGGTGAAGGGCACCGGCGCGGACTGGCGGCCGGAGGTGCATGACTCGGACGGACTGGCGATCTGGAACGGCGCAGGCGAACATCTCTGGCGTCCGCTCAACAATCCGCCGCGCACCATGTCGTCGGCCTTCAGCGACCAGCACCTGCGCGGCTTTGGCCTGCTGCAGCGCGACCGCGATTTCGATCATTACCTCGACGGCGTGCATTACGAACGCCGCCCCAGCCTGTGGGTAGAACCGGTGGGCGACTGGGGCGAAGGCGAAGTGCAATTGATCGAGCTGCGCACCGATGACGAGATCCACGACAACATCGTCGCCATGTGGGTGCCCAAGGCACCGGCGCGCGCCGGCAACGCCTATCGCCTGCGCTACCGGCTCTACTGGCAGCAGGACGAGCCCTTCCCTTCCCCGCTGGCACGTTGCGTGGCCACGCGCCTGGGACGTGGCGGCCAGCCGGGCCAGCCGAGGCCGCCGCAGGTGCGCAAGTTCATGGTGGAGTTCAAGGGAGAAGCGCTGGCGGGGCTGCCTTTCGGCGTGAAGCCGGAAGCGGTCATCACGGCTTCGCGCGGCAGCATTTCCTATGTCTATACCGAAGCGCTGCCCAACGGCGTGCCCGGCCACTGGCGCGCGCAGTTCGATCTCACGGCCAGCGGCGAAGAGCCGGTCGAGCTGCGCCTGTTCCTGCGCCATCAGGGCCAGGCACTGAGCGAGACCTGGCTGTTCCAGTACCATCCGTTTGCCGCGCGGGAAGTCTATTGAAATGCGGTGAAATAGTTTTTTTGAAGGGCTGCGAAAAAATGTTTGTACTTTTTTGAAAAGCTCCTTATAATCTCGTTCTTTCGCGGCTGTAGCTCAGCTGGATAGAGTACTTGGCTACGAACCAAGGGGTCGTGGGTTCGATTCCTGCCAGCCGCACCATATGTAGTAGAAAAAGGGTCCATCGCAAGATGGGCCCTTTTTTGTTTTCCGCTGCCGCCAGCATGGCGCAGCTCATCCACAGAATCCTAGGCTGGCCGACGCACGGTTGCGCCATCGTCCGACAGGCCCCCGCAGCCCGGCTGGGGATAATCAAGGCTCCCCGAATCCGATTCCATCGATTTCCCTCGATGCCCACAGGAGCCGCAATGAAAAAGATGTCCTTCCTCATGCTGGCCGCCGGTTCGCTGGCCATGCTGGCCGCTGCCAAACCGGTACTGCGCCGCTATGACGATCTCAACCGCCGCCGTGCCGGCACCGCGCCCGCCGACACCGCCTCAGGCCAACCCGCCATCATCGGTGAAGAAGACATGCAGCCCGTCGCCCAGGAAAGCAGCATCGTGGCTGACGGCACGCAGCACCATGATCCGGCCGGCGCACGGCCCGTCCAGGCCGCTGCGGTCGATGCCCCGCCCCGCAAGGATGGCGACTTCGCGCCACCGGTCGGCGCCTGAGTCAGCGCCGCTCGCCCTCGTCCTTGCCGCCCCATGAAGCCGGCAGCATGCGCACCAGCGTGGCATCCTTGCGCACGCGGTGATGGAACAGAGCCGCCGCGATGTGCAGGAGCACCACCACCCACACCACCCAATCCCCCAGGAATTTATGGATGGCGAAGATGGGCGTCTCCACCTGCTCGGCCGTAAGCTGCCAGGTCGTGGCGATCCAGTGGAACAAGGCCGTCTCGCGGAATGCCGGAATGATGAAGAGACCAAAATTGGTCGGATCATAGGTGTTCAGGTAGCCCGTGAGCGGCATCACGATCATGAACAGGTACAGCGCCCAGTGCGCCAGTTTGGCCAGCAGATGCTCCAGCGCACTGCCCGGCACCGGTGACGGCTCGACATTGATCCAGCGCCAGATCAGGCGCGGGATCACCAGCACCCCGATGCTCACGCCCAGCACCCAGTGGATGTTCAGAATGGGGATGACCAGTTCACCATTCGGTTCGATACCGAACAGCGCAGGCTTGATGCTGGTCTCGGGATCGATGAACCAGATCACGTAATACACCACGATATAGGCCAGGATGAAGGCCACCGCCATGGTCCAGTGGAAGCATTTGGCGACTGCGCCGAAGCGCTCCGCAGTATTTTTCAGCATGAATTTCCCTGCCAGAAGAAAAAAGGTGCGTCAGTGTATTACACGCGCAAAAAGGCAATGCGTGCCGCAGCATCGGCCAGCGCCTGCGCTTTTTCGCTCTCGCCCATGGCCACGCCTTCGGCGCGGATCACGGTGACGTCGACGATGCCAAGGAAGCCCAGCAGATCCTGCAGATAGCGTTCCTGGTGATCCAGCGCCGCTTCCGGCGTACCCTCCGCATACTGGCCGCCGCGCACCGAGGCGATGTAGGCGCGGCGTCCCTTGAGCAGCCCTTCCGGACCGGCCTCGCCATAGGCGAAGGTAGTCCCTGCCACAGCCACCCTGTCGATCCAGGCCTTCAGTGATGACGGCAGCGAAAAGTTGTACATCGGCGCGCCGATCACCAGCAGATCCGCCTGCAGCAGTTCATCGAGGCAGGCCTGTCCCAATGCCAGGTCCGCCTGCAGGGCAGGATCGCTGACCTCCGCGCCATTGAAGGCCGCCAGGTGCTGCGGCGACAGATGCGCAGGCGCGACGGCGGCGAGGTCGCGATAGACCACTTCCAGTGCCGGATGCAGCACGCGCAGGCGCGCCACGATTTGCGCCGAGAGCTGGCGGCTTACGGAATGTTCACCCAGGATGCTGGCATCCAGATGCAGGAGTTTCATGGTCATGGATTCCTCATATTCTATAAATCATTTATTCAATTTACGAAAAAAAACGGGTCGGTGATGCTCAGGGCTTGGCCGCACCGGGCTCCACCGGCTTGAGGACGCCTTCCTTGGAGAACGGCAGGACCTGCCCCAGCCGGTTCACCAGCAGCGTCGTGATGGCCTGCGGAGCAGTCGCGACGACCTGCCAGCTGAGGCCGTCATCGCGGCTCTGCAGCAGCTTGCCCTCCAGCGAAGAGGCCGTCAGCAGGCCCGGCGTCGCCTGCAGCGCCGTGATCGATCCGCTGGTGGGCAAGGCCACGGCCTGCCACGTCGCCCCCTCATCGGTACTGCGCAAGAGCTTGCCGCCCAGGCCCGCCACGATCAGCGTGCCTGAGGGCTGGGCCACCGCGCCGCTCCACAGCGAGGCCTTGCTGCCGGTACTCTGCAATTCCCAGTGCTGGCCACCATCGCGTGACCGGAACAGCGTGCCCTGCTCCGCCGCCAGGTAAAGCGCATCGCCCTGCCCTGCGAAGAGATGCAGCAAATTCAGGTCGCTGCGCTTGCTGCCTGCAGCCACCGGCAAATGCAGCGGGGTCCAGGTCTTGCCGCCATCCTCGGTCTGCAGCAGCAGCGACCACAATCCGGCGGCCCAGCCATGGAGACGATCACGGAAGTAGACCGTGAACAGCGGCTGGTCGACCTCGGTGGCGCTACGCTGCACCTGCCAGGTTTCGCCACCGTCGGCGGTGTGGATCACCACGCCGCCATGGCCGGCCGCCCAGCCCTCCTTGTCATCCACGAAGCTGACTGCCGTCAGCGTGAAATCCACCGGCACCTGGCGCGCCTGGCGCCAGTGCTGCCCGCCATCATCGGACAGGATCACATTGCCGCGCGCACCCACCGCCACCACGCGCTCACCGGCCAGCGTCGCCGCCAGCATCATGGCGCGTTCGGCATGGGCATCGGCCACGGCGGCACGCAGCGGCACCGGCGCCATGCCTTGCGCGTGGCCACTGCCGGCCGCCAGTGCAGACCACGCCAGCAGCGTCACGCACAGCCATCCCTTGACTGACTTGCTCACATCCATTCTCCCTTGCATCGCATTCTCTCCTGCGCCCTCAGTGGCTCATCATGCTGTTGACCTTGATCTTGCCCTTGCGCGGGAACAGCCGTTCCAGCACCACCGCAAAGGCCGGCAAGGCGGTCATGGCCATGATCAGGTTGACGATGAACATGAAGGCCAGCAGCTTGCCCATGTCGGCCTGGAACTTGAGCTGCGAGAAGGACCAGGTGGCCACGCCGATGGCCAGCGTGATGGCCGTGAAGATGGTGGCCACGCCGATTTCCTGTATCGATTTCTCCAGCGCCACATCAATCGCCTCGCCCGCCGCCAGGTGCATCTGCAGGCGGCTGTAGATGTAGAAGGCATAGTCCACCCCGATGCCCACGGCCAGCACCATCACCGGCAAGGTCGCCACCGTCAGGCCGATCTGCAGCTGCTTCATGAAGGCATAGCCGATGAAGGTGGCCACCGTCAGCGGCAGGCAGCATGCCACCACGGCACGGAGATCGCGATACACCGCAAACACCAGCACCACGATGGCGGCATAGACGTAGAGCATCATCGGCAGCTCAGACTTTTCCACCTCCTCGTTGACGGCAGCGATCACCCCGGCATTGCCTGCGGCCAGGCGGATGCTCAGCCCCGGCAACGGATGCGCGCTGCGGTACTGCTTGACGGCCGCGATCACGCCATTGATGGTGGAAGCCTTGTGATCGGTCAGGTAGAGATGCGTGGCCAGCATGCTGCAATCCTTGGAGAGGAAGCCGCGCACCCGCCCGATCTCCACCGCCAGTGCGGCATAGTTGGCCGGATCCAGCGGCACCGAATACATGGCCGGATTGCCCTCGTTGTAACCTTCGTTATAGATCTTCATCTGCTGCGCGAAGGAGCTCACCGACATCACCCCCGGCACCTGCGCCATGGCCGCATCGAACTGGTCCTGGTAGCGTCCGAAGGCGACCTGGTCACAGGAATTTTCGGGGGTGGCCAGGATCACCGAGAGCCAGTCCAGTCCCGTGTCGTAGTTCTCCGCAATCGCCTTGGCATCCAGGTTGTAGCGCGAGTCGGCCCGCAGCTCGGGGGCCCCGGCCTGCAGAGTACCGACCAGGCGGTCGCTGCTGTACCACACCGAGGCCGCAAAGAGCAGCAGCGTGACCAGTACGATCACCTTGGCATTGCGCGGATGGGCCGCACGCGCAAACACCTGCAGCCAGCGCGCACGCTTCTGCTGTGCCCGCATGGCGGCATCGGCATAGGCCTTGTCGACCTTGAGCAGGGAGGCCGCCAGCGGCAGCATGACCAGGTTGGTGATGATCTTGTAGCCTACGCCGATGGAAGCGGTGATGGCCAGCTCCTTGACCATGGGAATCGGAATGAGCGTGAGCGTGATGAAGGAGACGAAGGCCGTCACCAGCGCCAGCACGCCCGGCACCAGCAGGCCACGGAAGCTGGCGCGCGCCGCCTCGTCGCACCCCATGCCGGCCGCGATGCCGCGCACGATGTAGTTGATCTGCTGCACCCCGTGCGAGACGCCGATGGTAAACACCAGGAACGGCACCAGCACCGCCAGCGGGTCCAGTCCGTAGCCCAGCAGGTGCAAGGTCCCGAACTGCCACACCAGCGATACCAGCGAACAGACGATGGGCAGCAGCGTGAACGGCAGCGAGCGGCAATACCAGTACACCGCCAGTGCAGTCAGCAGCAAAGCCATCACGCAGAACTTGAGCACGCCCTGCGCGCCATCGGCAACATCGCCGATCTGCTTGGCGAAGCCGATGATCTGCACTTCGAAGTCGGCATTCTCGTACTTGGCGCGCAAGTCGTTGAGCAGCTTGTTGTAGGCGAGATAGTCGACCTTTTTGCCATTGGCATCGAACTCGTTGATCTCGGCGATGATCATCGCGCTGTCCTGGCTGCGCGAGACCAGCGTACCCACGAAGCCGCCATTGTTGGCGCTGTCGCGGATGCCGGCGATCACCTCCGGCGTCAGGTTGTCAGGCGTGACGGTACCGGCGATGACCGGGTCGGCGCGGAAACCTTCCTCGGTGATTTCATTGACGAAGGTGTTGGGCGTCCACAGCGACTGCACCCCCAGCCGGTTGATGTTGGGCAGGAACATGACGGCCTGGGTCATGGCGTTGAGGCGCGTGAGACCGTCCCTGGTCCAGATGCTGCCGTGCCGGGCGCGCAGCACGATGTTGAGGCGATTGGCACCGAACAGTTCATCGCGGTATTGGTGCAGCGTGGCCACGTATTCATGGTCCGAAGGGATCTGCTTCTCGAAGCCGGCATCCATGCGCAGCTGCAGCGAGAACACGGCCATCAGCGCCGTGAAGCCCAGCAGTGCCAGCAGGATGGGCAGGCGCGCGCGAAAGGCCAGCGCCTCCAGGCGCGCCAGGCTGAGAAAGCCGTTGAGAAAACGCATAGTGATCTGAATCCAGCAGGCAAGACACGGTACGACCGGAACGGACTACGCCCGCCAGGGCGCAGTCCGACCGGGATCAGAAGTTGTAGGTCGCAGTGGCCCCGACGAAATTGCGGCCGCGCAGCGGCTGGTCGAAGATGGTGTCGCCGCCCCAGAACATGGCGTAGTTGAGCGAGAACTGCCACTTGGCCGGATTCTGGATGAAGCTGACGATGAAGTTGGCCGACTTCGCGCCCTGCATGAAGGTGCCCGCAAAGTTGGGCGTGCGTCCATGCAAGGCCTGGAAGTAGAAGATCTCCGGCACCACCTGCCAGCCCGGAATGAGCGAGCCGTCATACACCCAGCTGAAGTCCAGGTTGTAGCCATACGAGAGCGCCGTGCCCACGCTGGGCGGCGACCCGGCGCCGGTGGCAATGGCATTGGCGGTGGTGTCGTAACCCCAGCCCCAGTTGCCGGCTGCCACAGGAATGCCCTGGTAGGACTTCTTCATGTTGGGATAGTAGATGCCCACGGCCTCGGCCATCAGGGTGGCGGTATCGGCCCCGCCCAGCATCTTGAGGATGGTGGGGTTGTCGCTCGGGGTCATGCTCAACAGGCCCGTGACCGCCAGCTGGTACTTGGCCGTCTCGACGTAGCAGTTGCCGTTGGCCAGGCAGCCGCTGCCGTTGGTGGTCGGGCTGTTGCCGGCGGTGGAGGTGTTGAGCGTGATCGGATCCTTGGGACGGTAAGACAATTCGGTGCCCACTGCCCAGTTGCCGACCGGGAAGTTCATGCTGGCACCGATCATCTTGCGGTCCTGCAGGTAGGAGTAGCCGAAGCCCGAGACTGAACTGGTCGAGGTCGACATCACCGGCGACTTGTCGTGGTAGTTCATCAGGTACAGGCCGAAGTTCATCTCGGTGTCCTTGGGGCTGTAGCGCAGCGCCACGCCGTACTGGCCGCTGGAACGCGGCGTACTGGTGGTGGGCACGCCCAGCTCGCTGGCACCGTTGCCGATGGTGCCGATGGACCAGTAGCTGCCCACCGGCGGGAAATAGTTGCGCTGCCAGCCTTGCTGCACATAAGTCTCGACGCTCAGTCCATGGCCCAGTCCGGTGGCGAAGTTGACCATCGGGGCCGGCAGCACCGCTTCCTTCATCTGCGTGCCCGGTTGCGACAGGCGCATCAGGTCCAGCGCGTTGGTCTGGTTGATGCCGCCGGGAATGAACAGGCTCTCGCCCCAGTTCACCACCTGGTTACCGACACGCAGGCGGGCGCGCTGCTCGCCGATGGAGAATTCCTTGCTCACCCACAGATCCAGCAGGCGCGTCTTGTTGCGCACCTGGCTGGCCGCATTGCCGGGGAAGGAACTGCCGCCGCCCCCGCTGACGTAGCCGGTGGCACTGTCGGCAGCAAAGTCGCGCAGCCAGCTGACGCGGCCGAGGAATTTCACGTCCGAAGGCAACTTGAGCATGAGCTCATGGGTGCCTTTGATGTAGGTGGTGAAGGCGCTGCCCCGCTCGTAGTTCAGGTTGCCCTGGTCGTTGTATTGCGAGAGCGAATCGGCACAGCCATCCGGTGCGCCCGCACCGGTCGGCCCCGAGGGCTGGCCGCCGTTGACCGAACCGATGATGCCGGCACAGACCGGCTTGCTGGCGCGGATCCCGACGCCCACCGTGACGGTGGAGTCAAAGTTGCCCGAGACCGATTCCCCCTCGAAGGTAAAGGCCTGGGCATTGCCCGTGTAGAGACAGGCGCCCATTAGCGGTACGACGATGGGCAACATCCGTGGCAGCGCCGAACCTGCACGCCGCGTCTTGCGCATTGGCTTCTTCATGGTTTTCCCTTCCCCGTCAAAGTCTTGTCAGAGTGGCGTAGCGCTCAGCGGTCGCTGATGGCACGCAGGTTGTCGGCGCTGTAGAAACTGTCGCGCAGACGTGGGTTGTCCTTGACCTCGGTTTCCCAGCGGATGTCCTTGCCGGTGCCGGCCGAGTGTGAATCCATCAGGTAGCGGCCTTCGGCCAGGTTGTACTGGGCGAAGCCGGCGAGATCGCAGGCACCGGTTTCATAGACCGGAATGATGTAACCCTCGCGATGCTTCCACAGCTTGTTCTGGGCGTCGTAGTCGTCGGAGAGCACCAGGTTCCAGCTGTCTTCATCGACATAGAAGGTCCGCTTGGGGGCGAGGTGGCGTACGCCCGGCTTGACCGTGGCTTCCACTACCCAGACCCGGTGCAGTTCGTAGCGGCGCGCATTCTCGGCCACGAAATCAGGCTTGGCGATGTCGTCGAAATTGTCCTTGAAGTTGTTGGCACCGAAGCTGTTGTAGGCGACGTAGATTTCCTTCTTGCCGACCAGCTTCCAGTCGAAGCGGTCCATGGTGCCGTTGAAGACGGTCGGCTCATCCATGGTGTACTGGTTTTCCATGCCGATCTGCGGCGCATCGTAGGCATAGGACGGCATGCGGCGTACGCGGCGCTGGTCGGGGAAGTAGTAGAAGGTCTCCGCGCCCGGACGATTGAGATAGGTCGCCACCGTCAGCGCCTGTCCGGCCAGTGCGGTCGGCGAGGCATAGGCAACGTAGGTGTAGAACTCGACCCCGCCCAGGCTGGAAAGCTTGGTGCTGCCCTTGACGTTGGAGGGATAGAACAGCGTCAGCTGCTGGCTGGCCTTGATCCACTCATTGCTGCCCTTGCGCGGCGAGACGGCGGTGATGGTGTTGGGGAAGTCCACGCCCACGCCGCGATAGCGCATCTTGCTGTTGTACATCACCTCCAGGCCGGTCTTGGGCAGAGGGAAGGGAATGCCGGGCACGTTGGCTTCGGCCAGGCTCCAGCCGTCGGCACCGATCTTGCCGTCGGCCACATTCTTCTTGGTGTTCTCGACCACGAAGTCTGGCGCGGCACAGTAGCGGTGGGTGGGATAGATATCCATCTTGTAGCCCTTGACCTGCTTGATCAGGGCCACCTGTCCCGGCGTCAGGTGATCGGCGTACTTGTCCACGTTGGAGGCGTCGATGACCTCGGTGGGCTTTTCATCCTTGTACTTGAAATAGTCCTTGCGCAGCTTGCCGTAGGACCAGCCGGGCAATTCCACGTTTTCCGCCTTCCATTCCGGGACGCCCTGGCCGGCGGCCTTGTCGCCGCCCAGCGGGGTCAGGGTGCTGCCCAGATCTTGCACCGAGGCCGCGTGCGCCAGTGCCGCGCCCATTGCCAGCAGGGACAAACCGAGGATCGTTCTCTTCATGACCACTTTCTCCAATTGACTCAAACCTGTTGCGATTGATGAGGAATCAGGCAGGTGGCCGGAATGCATCCCGGCCACCGGGTTGTCCCGTTCAGAGGGAGGCCAGGCCGGCGCCGAAGATGTCCAGTCCCTTGAACATCAGCGAACGCGGAATGGTCAGCGAAGGCATCACGCGCATGACGTTGGTGTAGCGGCCACACGGAATCATCAGCACGCCATGGCCGACCACGTAGTCCATGAGCTTGCCCAGCTTCTCGCGCGAGAGCGGTTCGCGGGTCTCGCGGTTCTCGACCAGCTCGATGCCGATCATCAGGCCGCGTCCGCGCACCTCGCCGATCCAGGGGCTGTTGAAACTGCGGATACGTTCCTGCGCTTCCAGGCCCAGGGCATGGGCGCGGTTGACCAGGTCCAGGCGCGGGTCTTGCAGGATGCTGATGTTGGTCAGCGCCACCGCTGCCGAGATCGAATTGGCGGCGAAGGTATTGGGCTGCGAGCCATCAGGGATCTTGGCCGCGAGATCGGAACGCATCACCAGGCCGGCCATGGGCATGTCGCCGCCGATGCCCTTGCCGAAGGTCAGCATGTCGGGCTTCACGCCCGAATGTTCCACCGCCCACATCTTGCCGGTGCGGCCGGCACCGGCCTGCACTTCATCGACAATCAGCAGCGCGCCGCTGCGGTCGCAGGCCTTGCGCAGGATCTGCAGGAACTCCGGCGACGGCGGCACATAACCGCCCTCGCCCTGCACCGGATCGACGATCACGGCCGCCACGTCATCGGCGGCGGTGTAGGGGGTGTTGAGCAGGTAATCGACATATTCACCGGCGATCTGCTCGGCACTCTTGTTGCTGGTATCGAAGGGGAAACGATAGGCGTAGGGATACGGTGCGTGGATCACGCCGCCCATGAAGGGACCGAAGCCCTTGCGATAGGCGGTGCCGGTGGTGAGCGCATTGGAGGCATTCCAGATGCCGTGATAGCCGCCGTGGAAGGCGATGATCTGGTGACGGCCGGTGACGCGCTTGGCGAACTTCACGGCGGCTTCCAGCGCATCGCTGCCACCCTGGGTGAAGAAGGTGATGCAGTCGCCGCGCAGGCCCTCGGGCATGATCTCCGAGATCTTGGCGGCCAGCTCGGTACGCTTGGAGCTGTTGACTTCCATCGAGTGCATCAGCGATTCGGATTGCTTGCGGATCGCTTCGACCACGCGCGGATTGCAGCGCCCGACGCTGCTCACGCCGACGCCGGCGGAGAGGTCGATGAAGGTATTGCCGTCCGGGTCCTTGAAGGTCACGCCGAAGGCCTGGTCCATGGCGATGGGCATGCGGCCGCCGCCACGGGCCATCGACTCGGTGCGTGCCGACAGTTCCAGCGCCGCTGCCGTCTTGGGGCCGGGATAGGTGGACGACACCATCTTGGGAGCGTCAGCAAAGTTGAGCGACTCCAGTTCTGCTTCAATCATAAACTTACCTTTCAAGACCGTTTTCAAGAGAGTGTTCGCCTGCGCAGCGGCAAGCGATTGACCGGGAACAGCGCCGCCCGCAACGCCTTGCTGGCGAGCTTGCGGCATGACACGATTAAACCCCTTGCACCGGGCAAGCCATTAGCCCAAATGAGCAAGTCATCGCGCAGCGTGATGCGGGGACGGAAATAATTTGCGCAGGCGCGCTCCCGCCTTGCGCGAGGCTGACGGACGGCTGACGAACGAATGAAAAAAATGGCGGCCGAAGCCGCCATCAAGGGTGCTGCCAGGCACCGGAACACACAACGATGTACAGAAAGACGTACCGGATTACGGGCAGAAAAACGTACGGAAAACACGCCCGAAAAAAGAAGGAGAAACCGTCACACCAGCGGCAAGGCCAGCGACGGAGGCGACTGCGAAGCGTGAAGCAGCTGCGCGCCCTCCGCAATCCTGAACACCGACACCGTCCCCAGCAGGTTGCCCGCCTGCTGGCGCAGGCTCTCGCTGGCGGCCGCGCTTTGTTCGACCAGGGCAGCGTTCTGCTGCAGGGCATCGTCCAGTTGCCGGATGGCACCCTCGACTTCGGCGATGTCTGCGCTCTGGGTCACGCTGGCCTCGCTGATCTGGGCCACGATGGCCGAGACGCTGCGCACCGCCGCCACGATGTCCTGCATGGTCTGCCCGGCACGGTCCACCAGGCGCGCGCCGGTCTGGATGCGCGCTACCGATTCATGGATCAGGGCCTTGGTCTCGCGTGCGGCCAATGAACTGCGCTGGGCCAGTGAGCGCACCTCGGTGGCCACCACCGCAAAGCCGCGCCCCTGCTCCCCGGCGCGCGCCGCTTCCACGGCTGCATTCAAGGCCAGGATATTGGTCTGGAAGGCGATGCCATCGATGGTGCCGACGATCTCCGAGATGCGCTGCGAACTGTCCTCGATGCCGCGCATGGTCTGCACCACTTCCTGCACCACCTCTCCTCCCTGCAGCGCCACCGTACTGGCCTGCCGCGCAGTGCCGCTGGCCTGGCGGGCGTCCTCGGCATTCTTCTGCACCGTGGCGCTGAGTTCATTCATGGTGGCCGCCGTCTCTTCCAGCGCGGCGGCCTGGGCTTCGGTGCGGGTGGAGAGATCGGCGTTGCCGGCGGCGATCTGCACGCTGGCCGTGGCCACGTGTTCGGCTTCGCGCCGCACCCCGGCCACGATGCCGACCAGGGCTTGCTGCATGCGCTGCATGGCAGTGAGCAACTGGCTGATCTCGTCGCGGCCGCTGACCGTGATCTCCTGGTCCAGCGCACCTTCGGCAATCCGATGCGCAGCCTGTACCGCACGCCGCAGCGGTCCGGCAATTCCACCAATGAGCAAGCGCGCCAGTACCAGCGTGCCGAGCAGCGCGGCCACACTGACTGCGATGAGCGCGTGCCGGGCGGAGACGAAGGCCTGCTGGCCATCGGCTACCGAGGCCGCCGATTCCTGCGCCACCGAATCGCTGATGAACTTGAGGATGCCGGCCATCTGCTCGTAAGGCGCGGCACTGTCGGCCGCCAGCAGCAGCGCCTCGGCCGACTGCCCGGCAGCAGCCAGCGCCACCGCCTTCTCGGCCAGGGCGCGATAGGCCTGCCAGCTGGCGCTCAGTTGGCGGCTGGTGGCGCGTTCGTCATCATTGCTGGCGAAGTCGACCAGGATCTTGAGATACCTCTCTGCATAGGCCAGGCCCTCGCGCCGCGCCTGGGCGGCCGCCGTGCCGCCACTGCCATCATCGGCCAGCAGGGCCAGCGTCACGCCCATGCGGTATTGCGCCATGCCGATGCGTATGCCCGAGACCGATTCCATGGCCGGCACGTTGATGCTGCCGAGCTGCTCGACCTGCCGGTTGATATGGCTCATGCGGCCATAGGAAAACAGCGCCATGCCGACCAGCATCAGCAACAGCAGCACGAAGGCCAGCCGCAGCCGGGCCGCAATGCTCAATGCAGCGAGCGCCTGCCTCATCGTTACTCCCCCTGGGTGGTAGATGGCTCAGCCGGGTACGTGGCTGATCTGGCTGATCATCTTGGTGACCAGGAAGCTGTCGAAGCTCTCGGTGCCGCCTTCGCTGCCGAAGCCGCTTTCACCGATGCCGCCGAAGGGCAGCTCGGGATGCGCCATGCCGGAATGGTTGATGTTGACCATGCCGGCCTGCAAGCCGCTGGCCACCTCGTGCGCCGTGGCCAGCGATTGCGTGAAGACGTAGGAGGCCAGGCCCAGGGGCAGCGCGTTGGCCATCGCCAGGGCCTGCGCGGTATGGGCGAAGGGCGTGACGGCGGCCACCGGGCCGAAGGGCTCTTCCTGCATCACGCGGGCCGTCGGTGGCACATCGGCCAGCAGCGTGGGCGCATGGAAGTGGCCGAGCTCACCGATGCGCCGGCCACCCGTGACGAGTTGCGCGCCCTGGCTCACGGCGTCTTCGATCAGGTCATGTACCGCGTCGAAGCGGCGGCCATGGATCAGCGGGCCCATCTGCACACCGGCTTCAAGACCGGAACCGACTTTCACCTGCTGCAGGGCATCGGCCAGGGCCACCACGAAGCGGTCGTAAATGCGCTGGTGAACAAAAAAGCGCGACGGCGATACGCAGACCTGGCCGGCGTTACGAATCTTCAGTCGCGCCAGCAGCCGCGCGGCGGCATCCACCTCGGCATCGTCGAACACCAGGACCGGCGCGTGCCCGCCCAGCTCCATGCTCATGCGCTTCATATGCAGCGCAGCCTGGGCGGCCAGCTGGCTGCCCACGGGAATGGAGCCTGTGAAGGAAATGGACCGCACCAAGGGCGAGGCGATCAGCTGCTGCGAGATCTCCGACGACACGCCCCAGACGATATTGAAGACGCCCGCCGGCACGCCCGCATCATGAAACAGCTGTGCCATCAGCACGATGGCGGCGGGCGATTCCGAGGGTCCCTTCAGCACCACCGTGCAGCCTGCCGCCATGGCCGCTGCCACCTTCTTCATGGCCTGGCCGAACGGGAAATTCCATGGACTGATGGCCGCGCACACACCGACCGGTTCGCGCACCACCAGTTGCCGCACCTCGGGATGGCGCGCACCGACCACGCGGCCATACAGGCGGCGGCCTTCCTCGGCGTGCCAGTCGAGGTGCTCGGCGGCATTGAGGATCTCGGCGACGGCGTCGGCCAGCGGCTTGCCGTTGTCCATGGTGATGGCCGGGGCCATCGCCTGCGCGCGTTCACGCGTGAGCGCGGCGGCGCGGCGCAGGATGTCGGACCGCTCCAGCGGCGAGACCTTGCGCCACTGCTGGAACGCGGCATGGGCAGCCTGGATGGCTTCCTCGATATCGCCGGCCTCGGCCCAGGGCAGGCGCCCCAGCACTTCGCCCGTGGCAGGATCGCGCACTTCCTGATAGCGGCGGCCGTCGAGGCCATGGAAACGTCCGTTGATGTAGAGCTGCAGGTCGGGATACATGGGTCACCTTGAAGAGGAAAAGACCGGTACGCGCATGGCATACCGGCTGCAATGCAGAAACAGGATCAACTTGCGTCAGCAGGCCACGCGATCGAGGAAGAGCTGCATCACCGCAGGCGCATCGTCGGCGCGGCCGGCGGCGGCGATGAAACGGTCGGGACGCAGGAGCACCCAGTCCACGCCCTTTTCCTTGAACCAGGCATTGAGCTTGTTCTCATGATCCTGGATCACCGTGCCGGAGCCGGTCAGCGGCACGCCGCGTGCACCGCTGCGCGAACGCACGCCCTGCAGGTAATCACAGCCGAAGACCTGCATGCGGCGGCGCAGATCAGGATCGACGGTCGCTGCAGGCAGCACGTCACAGCGCCAGCTCAGCAGCGTGAAGCGGCTGCCGCACAGGTCATCGAGCCGCATCACCTCACCCTCGCCGGTTTCCACCAGCGATTGCAGGAACATGCGCCCGACCAGATCATCGCGATTGCGCGGGTCACCCTGCATCACGGCCTGGCTGTGGAAGCTGGGCATGGGCTTGAATTTCATCTGCAGCACGTAGTCGCGCACGCGCGGGATATCCCTGATGGCCAGGAAGAACTTGTCGCGGCACCAGGCCAGCAGGCGGTTCTTCTGCGACAGCACCGCACCGAACAGGTCGGCCAGGTCGATCATGGCCTTGACGTGGGCATGGCGCTCGTCGTGATAGCTGGCCAGCAGTGCGGGCTTCATCCGGCCCTGCAGCACCCAGGCCAGTTTCCAGGCCAGGTTGAAGGCGTCGCGCAAGCCGGCATTCAAGCCCTGCCCGATCCACGGCGGCGTGATGTGGGCGGCGTCGCCGGCCAGGCAGATGCGGCCGCACACCAGCGAGCCGGCCACGCGCGAATTGTGGGTGTAGACGCGGGCGGGGATGATGTTGAGCGCATCGACCTCGGCCACGTGTTCGCGCAACAGCTCGCGCACCTTGGCCGGGGCCAGCATCTGTTCGCCATCCTCGCCGGGGAATAGCATGAACTCCCAGCGCCGCACGCCATAGGGCAGCGCCAGGCACACATACGGACGCTGCGGTTCGCAATGCAGGGCGGTGTAGGGCGCATCCAGCGGATCGCCATCGCACTCGATCACCACCCATTTGGCAGGATGGGTCTTGCCCTCGTAGGGCAGTTTGAGGATTTTCTCGCGCACGGTACTGCGGCCGCCATCGCAGCCCACGGCATACTGCGCGGCCAGGTAGCTCTGCATGCCATGCGCATCGCTGATGGTGGCCAGCACGCCCTGCTCGTCCTGCACCAGGTCCAGCAGCTCCACGCCCGAGCGCAGCTCCACATGCGGGAAGCGCTGCAGCCCCTGGCGCAGCGTGGCCTCGCCCAGCGGCTGCGAGAACAGATTGCGGCGATACCAGCCGAATTCGCGCGTGGTCGGCTGGATCTCGGCGAAACAGCGGCGGTCGGCGGTGTACATGCGCATGGGCACGTTCTGGATCACGTCGCGCACGATGGCGTCGGCCATGCCAGCGGACTGGAAGGTGCGCAGCGCTTCGTCATCGATGCCCACTGCGCGCGGATAATCCAGCACGTCCAGGTTGCGCTCGATGATGAGCGTGGAGATGCCATAGGTACCCAGCAGATTGGCCAGCGTCACCCCGACCGGGCCGGCACCGATGATGAGCACCTGGGCCTGGACCGCTGTACTCATGCGGCACTCCCGGCATGCGCCGCTACGGCCGGTTCGGGCGCGCTGGTGAGCAGGCGGCTTTCCTGTTGCACCAGCAGACCGCGCACCTGCTTGCGGAATTCGGCGAAATCGGGATCGGCCAGCAGTGCCGTACGGCGGCGGGCGCGGTCTTCCAGGCTGTCGAAGGCCCAGTGGTAGACCAACTGGTTGAGGTCGCCGCTCTCCGGAATCATCATCGCCACCAGATGGCCCAGCAGGCGGACCTGGTGCGCGCGGCCGCACTCGTTGTAGATGCGGACGTACTCGCGCACGCCGCCGGGCACCATGGTGTAGGTGCGCAGTTCATGGATCATGATGTCTTCTCCCCCTTGTCCTGTTGTTCTTGTTGCAGGAATTCCCGCACCGCCCTGGCGAAGGCTTCCGGCTGGTCGTCGTGGATGTAGTGGCCGGCATCGGCAATGGTGCAGGTGAGAACGCGCGCGTTGATCTGGCGCATTTCCGCCGCGATTGCGGCCGACAGGTAGTCCGAACGTTCACCGCGCACCACCAGCGTCGGGCACGCCAGCGCCATGAGGTGCGGGCGCAGGTCGACCACCCGTGTGATGTCGGGCATGAGGCGCGTAGCGCTGATGCCGACGTGGTCATAGCGCCAGGTATAGCCGCCGTCCGCAGTAGCCTTGAGCATGTTGTCCAGGCGCTGCTGGCGTGCCTCTTCGGTCACGGTGGGACGCAGCGCGCGCATGAAGATGCTGGCTTCTTCCCAACTGCCGAAGTGGCTCGGTGTAGTGGCCAGTTCGCGGCGGATGCGGCTGGCACCGGGGCTGTTCTCGAAAGCGCCGGGACCGGCATCCTCGATGACGAGGCGACGCACCTGCGACGGATGCCGCGCGGCATAGACGATGGCATTGATGCCGCCCATGGAGTGGCCCAGCAGGTCGAACTGGCGCAGGCCCAGGCGTGCCACCAGTGCCTCCATGTCGGCCACGTAGGTATCGGTGTAGTAGTTGCAGCCCGGATCCCAGTCGCTCTGGCCGCGCCCGCGCTGGTCCAGCGCGATGCAGCGGTAGCCGGACGGCAGGCGCTGCACCAGGTCGGCAAAGGTCTCGCCATAGCCACGGATGCCGTGCAGGAGCAGCAGGGGAAAGTCCTGCGGATCGCCCCATTCGGTGACGTGGAACTGCAAACCCGTGAGGGTCAGCGAATAATCTCGGCGCTGCATGATGGTCTCCCTGATCCTTGCGTGTGGCGACCTCAGACCAGGCCGTCCTGCCCCTTCACCTCGGAGGCTTTGAGGCCACCCAGGCGGGCGTTCAGACGGCCACGGGTGGCGAAGGCCCAGATCACCACCACTTCATCGCGGTTGGGGCCGTCGTTGAACTGGGCGCTGACGGTGTCGTAGTGGGAGCGCACGTACAAGGCATCCTTGTGCGCCAGCGGGATGTCGATGATGGTGCCGGGACCGCCGCGCTTGCCGGTCGAGGGCACCCAGGACTTGGCACCGCCCACGCCGTCGCGCACCGGATTGGCAGCCGGATTGGTGAGCAGCGCGTTGCCATGTTCGTACTCGCCATCCACGCCCACCAGGCAAGCCTTGCCATAACTCTCGATGGCCTGGCCCTGCGCGGCCTCACGGATGCGGCGGGCGAATTCCTGGCCCAGCAGCGGCGAAGGATTGATCCACCCGGACAGGTCCTCGGCATACTTGCCGGCGAAGGGATTGTGCAGGCAGGCAGCGATGACGATCTTGCGCAGCGGCGCGCCATCGGCGTCCTTGCCGCTCTCGCCGGCCAGGCTGTCTTCGATTTGCAGGTACCACTTGCGGATGTGGAAGTTCTCGAAATTGGGGGTCTTCATCGGATGTCCTTGGAATGAATCGATACGGTGCAATGGGGTGAAGCAGTGCCGGGCTTACAGCGGATCCAGATGGAAGCTGTCGCTGGGGGCGTTGTACTGGCCCAGCAGGCGCTTGCCTTCTTCGTCGTCGCGGGCGGTCTCGAAGAAGAATTCGAAACGGTGGCCGTCGGGGTCGTGGAAGTAGATGCCGTAGCCGACCTTGTGATCGGTGATCTTGAAGATCTCGATGCCCTTGGCCAGCAACATGCCGTAGAGGCGGCGGAATTCCTCCATGTCGCCTTCCACCTCCAGGCCGTAGTGCTGCATGTTGACTTCGCCGCGCACGGCTTGAGCAGGTTCGTCCACGCGGATGAGCGCAATGTCGTGGTGCTTCTTGCCGAAGGACAGGAACACCCAGCGCTCGGCGCGGGCCGTCACCGTCATGCCCAGCACGTCTTCGTACCAGGGAGCCGAACCATGCGGGTCCTTCACGAACAGGGCCAGGTGGGTACGGCGGATGCGTGGCTTGATGGGCGAGGCCGGGGTGGCAGTGGCGGACATGAGGCCCTCCTTTGTCTGGTTGGTCTAGTCGATCGATTGCGGATGGGCATGCACCGGAGCCACGAAAGGCGTCCAGGCTACCGAGGTGATTTCGCTGAAGTCGCGCCATTCCTTGTACCAGCTGCGTCCGCCATCGGTGGAGCGCAGCAGGTAGCCGTACTTGGTGCCGGCAAACAGCAGTTGCGGATCGGACGGATGGCCGCCGAAGGCCCACACCGTGGAGTTCGGCGCGGTGTGCAGCACGCTGGGTTGCCAGCTCTGGCCGCGATTTTCGGAACGATAGATGCGGGTGCGCGTGCCGGGCGTGCCGTCGCCGATGGCCAGCAGCAGCTGATTGCCCTGCGGGTCCAGCGCCTGGATGGTGCGGGTGTAGTACATGCCGTCGAAGCGTTCCTTGGAGGCCTTGGCCGTGAAGCTGGCGGCATCGTCGGTGCTCTCGCAGACGGAGTTGACGGTCACCACCACATGCTTGACCGGCGCATTGGCGGTCGCGGGCAGCACGGTGATGGCGTGGATGTCGGAATTGTTGATGCCACGGCCCGGGGTATCGATGCGGGTCCAGGTATCGCCTTCATCATTGCTGCGCCAGGCACCGCCTTCTTCGACGCCGAACCAGACTTCCTGCGGCGCATCGGCGCGCACGAAGATGGTCAGGATGCGCGGCTTGTGCACGCCCGAGCAGAATTCCGGCAGCTCCACATCCAGCTGTTGCCACGACAGGCCGCCATCGCGCGAGCGATACATGCGGGCGCGTGAGGGTGCGCCGGTGCCGGCGAAGACCAGCTTGGGATTGCTCGGACTGAAGGCGATCGACCAGACGGTCTGGTCGTCGGCCGGCGAAGCGATGCGCTTGAAATGGGCGCCGCCGTCGGTGCTCAGGCAAATGCCGGCATCGGCACCCGCCAGCACGCGCGACGGATCCGAGGGATCGACGGCCAGGCTGCGTACCACGCCGTCGAATTCGATGGCTTCCTTCAGGCCCAGGCGGTGCCAGCTCGCGCCATTGTCGACGCTGCGCACGATGCCTTGGCCGGCGGTACCGACCAGGATGGTTCCTTGCATGATGGTGTCCTTTTCAGTAGTTCAGTCTGCTCAGAGGTAGATGCCGCGGGTGATGCCGCCATCCACCGCAATCGATTCGCCGGTGATGGCCGCCGCACGGGGCGAGGCCAGGAACAGCGCGACGTCGGCGATCTCTTCCACCTGCAGCACGCGGCGGATTGGCGTGGCCTTGGCATAGTTCTGCTCGACCTGCTCGGGGGTCAGCCCTTGCAGCTTGGCTTCCTTCTCGTAGAGTTCGTGGATGTGCGGGGTCTCGACCACGCCGGGGTGGATCACGTTGACGGTGATGCCGTCCGGACCGAGCTGGTCCGACAGGGTCTTGGTGAGATGGCAGATGGCCACGTTGCGCATGCCGGACAACTGCTTGCTGCCGCGGCCGGTGAGCCCGCCGATATTGATGATGCGGCCATAGCCACCGGTGCGCATGTGCGCAGCGGCCGCCTTGGCAAAGCGCATGTAGCCGACCACCTTGATGTTGATGTCTTCGAGCAGGCCTTCGGGGCTGGCGTGCTGGATTTCCGAGCGCACCAGCCCGCCCGGATGGGCTGCGCCATTGACCAGGATGTCGATGCCGCCAAAGTGCTGTGCAGCCTGTGCCACGGCCGCTTCCACCTGTTCGGTATTGCTCACGTCGGCAGCCACGGCGATGACTTCGGTGCCGGTGGTGTGGGTCAGTTCCTTGGCCACTTCTTCCAGCTTGCCCTTGCTGCGCGCGACGATGGCCACACGCACGCCTTCGCGCGCCAGTGCCTCGGCCACTGCCCGCCCGATGCCCAGGCTGCCGCCGGTGACGATGGCGGTCTTGCCTTGCAGATTCAGTTCCATGCTTGCTCCTTGTTCTATGCCGTGGTGTGCG
>NZ_DBIC01000105.1:0-32431 GCF_002296545.1 Herbaspirillum sp. UBA812
TGCAGGCCATCGTGCTGGAGCCGGCCTGACCATGCGCGCCTCAGCCCTCCTGCGCAATGCCGCATCCCTTTCTTCAAACCATGGCCATCCCGTTGCAATTGGCCGTAGCCGAAATGATCAATAATGAACGTGCAATCCAGAAATGACAGCCAGTCCGGCACGCCGCAGCAATCGGGCCTGGAATTCACGGGCGAACGCTTTGTCCCGGAAGAGCATGGCAACATCGAGCTCGAACATTGGCACCGCTATCTGCAGGCGCGCGAACTGGCCGTCGGCAAGGATGTGCTGGATATCGCCAGCGGCGAAGGCTATGGTTCCGCCCTGATCTCGGAAGTGGCGCGCCAGGTGACGGGCGTCGATATCGCCCCCGAAGCCGTGGCCCATGCCAGCGCGCGTTACCAGCGTCCCAACCTGCGCTATCTGGAGGGCAATTGTGCGGCCATTCCGCTGCCCGATCACAGCGTCGACCTGATCGTCAGCTTCGAGACCATCGAACATCACGAGCAGCACGAAGAAATGATGCGCGAGTTCAAGCGCGTGCTGCGTCCCGATGGCCTGTTGCTGATTTCCAATCCCGACAAGCATTTCTATTCGGAAGTGCCGAACTACAGCAACCCGTACCACGTCAAGGAGCTCTACGAGCAGGAGTTCAAGCAGCTGCTCTCGGGCTGGTACAAGAACACCCGCTACTTTGGACAACGGCTGGTGTACGGTTCAGCGATCTTCCCGGAGGCCGGGGCGTCGGAGTCGATCCACTACGAAATGCAGGATCGCGAGATCCGTCCCAGCACTGGACTGCCGCGTCCGCTCTACTGGGTTGCGCTGGCTTCGGATGTGGAACTGCCGGCGCTGTCGACCGGCTTGTTCGAGCAGGATATCCTCAAGTCCGAACTGCTGAGTCAATGGAAGGGTGCAGTCAAGGACCAGGCTCGCGTAATCAGTGAGCGAGACCGCCAGCTTGAGCAACGCGCCATTGAACTCAAGGAGCGGGCTGACCACATCAAACGCCTGGATGCAGAGTTGGAAGCCGCGCAAGAAGCCTTTAGAACTGTAACCACCAGCATTTCATGGAAGGCCTCGTTGCCTCTGCGCGAAGCCCGTCGATGGGCAATGACTCCCGGTGCGCAGATTCGCCGCTATGGCAACTATGCTTTTGGCGCGACGCGGTGGATCTATCGCAGCATTCCGTTTTCGGCAGAGGCGCGTGTGGGACATCGCCGCTTCGTGCAAAAGTACCTGCCGGCGGTCTGGCGTCTGCTGACCCGTGTTGATCGCGGCCATGTCGGCAGCCAGGCTCGGGCCATCAAGGGAACGCCCTATACCGAGTTCCCGTGGCAGACCACCACCATCGAATTGCCGCAGCACGCACAGCCGGTGGTATCGGTCATCGTGCCCATCTACGGCAAGCACAACTACACCCTGCGCTGCCTGGCGTCGATCCAGCGCCATCTGCCGGCCCTGCCGTTCGAGGTGATCGTGGTGGACGACTGCTCGCCTGACGAATCGCGTGACATTCTGGCGAAGGTCAAGGGCATTCGCCTGGTCCTCAACGAGACCAACCAGGGATTCCTGCGCTCCTGCAACCTCGGTGCCAAGCAGGCCCGCGGGCAGTACCTGTATTTCCTCAACAACGATACCGAAGTCACGCCAGGCTGGCTCGATACCCTGATCGCCACCTTCGACCAGTTCCCGGGGACCGGCCTGGTCGGTTCCAAGCTGGTCTATCCCGACGGCGTGCTGCAGGAGGCCGGAGGCATCATCTGGAAGGATGGCAGCGCCTGGAATTTCGGCCGTTACAAGGACCAGCTCGATCCCGTCTATTGCTACGCTCGCGAAACCGACTACTGCTCGGGCGCTTCCATCGTGGTGCCCGCGGCGCTGTATGCCGAGCTGGGCGGCTTTGACGAGTTGTACTTGCCGGCCTACTGCGAGGATTCCGATCTGGCATTGCGCATCCGCAGCCGCGGCTATCGGGTGATCTACCAGCCGCAGTCGGTGATTGTCCACTATGAAGGCGTGAGCAACGGTACCGACCTCAATTCTGGCGTCAAGGCCTATCAAGTCGAGAACATGCGCAAGCAATACGAGCGCTGGAAGGACTTGCTGGCGACCTATCAGGACAACGGCGTGGACGTCGACCGTGCCAAGGACCGCACGGCCACGCGCCGCGTACTGGTGGTGGATCATTGCACGCCGACGCCGGACCGCGATGCGGGATCGGTGATCATCTTCAATCTCATGCTGCTGATGCGTGAGATGGGCTTCCAGGTCACCTTCGTGGCCGAGGATAATCATCTGTATCTGCCCGGATACACCGATGAGCTGCAGGCCTACGGGGTCGAAGTGCTTTATGAACCTTACTGCCCGTCGGTGGAGTCACACGTCAAGCAGTGCGGTTATCGCTATGACCTGGCGCTGCTGGTTCGCCCGGGCGTCATCGAGAAGCATCTGGAAACCGTGCGCCGCCATTGCCCGCACGCCAAGCTGATTTATCACACCGTGGACCTGCATTACCTGCGCATGCAGCGCGAGGCCGCCGTTGCCGGCATTGACAACAAGCGCGACGTCGAGCAGATGAAGCTCATCGAGCATGATGCCATTCGCCGCGCCGATGCCAGCATCGTCGTGAGTACGGCGGAGCAGGCTCTGCTCAAGCAGGAGTTGCCGCAAGCACCGGTGCACGTGCTGCCGCTGATCATGGATGTGCCGGGTACCCGCGTCGGCTTTGCCGAGCGCCAGGACATCATCTTCGTGGGCGGCTACCAGCACACGCCCAACGTGGACGCCGTCGAGTACTTCGTGGCTGAGGTGCTGCCGCTGATTCACCAGAAGTTGCCCGACGTGCGCCTGCATGTGGTCGGCAGCAACGTGCCTGCCAGCATCGAGGCACTGGCCAGCGAGCGCGTGATCATCACCGGATTCGTCGACGATCTGCAGCCGCTGCAGGACCGCATGCGTGTCAACGTTGCGCCCTTGCGCTACGGTGCCGGCATCAAGGGCAAGATCGGCAGTGCCATGGCCGTCGGCCTGCCCAGCGTGGCCACCACCATCGCCACCGAAGGCATGGGCCTGGTGGCCGGCCGCGACGTCCTGGTCGGTGATGATGCGCAGGCGCTGGCGGATCAGGTCTGCCAGCTTTACACCGATGAGGCCCTGTGGACCGCCATGAGCGCAGCCGGTATCAGTTTCGCTGATCAGGCATGGGGAGCGCGCGCGGCGTGGAAGGCCTTCGAGAAGATCCTCGACAGCGTCGATCTGCCGGTCCGCCAGAGCAAGCGGCCGCTGTCGCTGTGGCGTCCGACATCAAACTGATAAAAAGCGGATAGGGGGAATACGTGAAAGTCGGACTGGGTACCTGGAGGTTTTTGCTGGCCGTGCTGGTGGCCATCTCCCACTTGTGGGAAGGGATGATTCACGGTCCTGCCGCCTATGCGGTATGGGGTTTCTTCATCCTGAGCGGCTATCTGATGACGCATGTGCTGTGCTTCAAATACGGCCATGAAGAAGGCGGCCTGCGCGACTATGCGTTCAACCGCTTCCTGCGCATCTATCCGGCCTATGCGGTTGCGGTGGTGGCCGGTGCGGCCACGCTCTACATTCTGCCGCGCATCGGCGTGCTGCCCTCGGCGCTGAACCCGCAGTTCGTGCGCCCGCATGGCGCGCTGGAGTGGCTGTCCAACGCCTTCCTGCTGCCCATTCCGACGCCGGGCCTGTTCGTGCCGGTGGCTGGCGCGCTGGCGGTGGAGATCGGGGCCTATGTCTTGATGCCCCTGATGGCAATGAACCGTTCCGCAGCCTGGCTGGCATTCATTCTGAGTGCTGCGCTGAACGTGAAATACGGATTTGGCCTGGAGACCTTCGGGGATCGCTACTCGGGCTTCCTGACCTGTTTCATGGCCTTTGCCGCAGGCACCTTGTTGTCGCAGTATCGTGAACCCTTGTCGCGCCTGCGCGCGCCCTGGCTGAGCCTGCTGGCCTGGGGGCTGCATTGCCTGGTCTGGCTGCGTTTCCCTTATTGGCCGTGGACTTATGGCCTGTATGTATCCCTGCTGCTGTCGGCGTGGGTGGTCCTGTCGCTGGCACCCAGCAAGCCGGGATGGCTGGATCAGTTCCTCGGTGACCTCTCCTATCCGGTCTACCTGTTTCATACCACCGCCGCCATCTGGCTGGTGGCCGCAGGCATGCAGATGCGTTCGTTCCCCTTCTTCTGCGTAGCCTTCGTGATCACCCTGCTGGTGTCTTGGTTGGTGATTCGTCTGGTCGATCGTCCCCTGGCGGGCTTGAAGAAGAAACGTATTGAAAGGATGAAACAAGCATGACCGAAGTTCAAGCCACCGTGCGCGATGTGACACCCGTGACCGAAGCCGGTGACGGTGCCCGCTTCGATGCCGTCGTTGCCGTCGTCATTCCCAGTTACCGTGTCACGCGCCACATCCTGGGCGTGATCGAGGCGATGGGTCCGGATGTCGCCCAGATCTACGTGGTGGACGACAAGTGCCCCGACGGCTCAGGTGACTTCGTCGCCCAGCACTGCACTGACCCGCGCGTGCGGATCCTGCGGCATGAAGTGAACCAGGGCGTGGGCGGTGCGGTGATGACCGGCTACCAGGCTGCGGTCGAGGGCGGGGCCGATGTCATCGTCAAGGTTGATGGTGATGGCCAGATGGATCCGGAGCTGATTCCCTACTTCGTCCAGCCCATCGTCGATGGCATTGCCGACTACACCAAGGGCAATCGCTTCTACGATCTCGAAGAGATCGGCGCGATGCCGCCGATGCGTCTGTTTGGCAATACGGTGCTGTCGCTCATGGCCAAATTCTCCACCGGCTACTGGGACTTGTTCGATCCCACCAACGGATTCACTGCCATCCATGCGGATGTGGCGCGCCATCTGCCTTATGACAAGATCAGCCGGCGCTACTTCTTTGAGACCGATATTCTGTTCCGCCTCAATACGCTGCGCGCGGCCGTCATCGATATTCCCATGGCGGCCAAGTATGGCGATGAGGTCAGTGGCCTCAAGATTTCAAAGATCGTCGGCGAATTCCTCGTCAAGCATGCCCGCAACTTCGGCAAGCGCATCTTCTACAACTATTACCTGCGCGACCTGACGCTGGCCTCGCTGGAATTGCCCATCGGCCTGCTGCTGCTCGGCTTCGGCGTGATCTATGGCGGTTATCACTGGCTGGTCGCGGCCGGTTCCGGATCCGCCACGCCGGCCGGCGTGGTGATGATGGCCGCGCTGCCTATCCTGACCGGCTTGCAGTTGCTGCTGGCCTTTCTTGGTCACGACATCTCGACGGTGCCCAAGCGTGCGCGCCACCTTGGGCGTCTGAAACGACTGCGCAAGCCGGCCAAGGACAAGCTCCCGGCGACGGAGCAGTGATCTCATGAAATACCTGCGATTCCTGAAAGAAAAAGCCAAGGGATATTCACTCGGCACCATGCTCAGGCTGGAGTTCGAGTCGCTTTTCTTCGGCATCTTTTCGCTGGTGCCCACCACCGGTGGCGTGATCCTGCGCGCCCTGGTGAGCAAGGTCTTCTTCAAGCGCTGCGCGGGCTTTGCCTGGATTCAGCCGCGCGTGACCATCGTGCATGCCGACCGCATTACCATGGGCAGCAACTTCGGCGTCAATTCGGGCAGTTACATCAACGGGGTGGGTGGTATCGAATTCGGTTCCTATGTACTGATCGGCAGCAACGTGACCATCTCCTCGGGACAGCATCCGATTGAGGGTGAGCTGCCGCCGGTGTTTGCCCGCCAGAGCATTCCGAAGAAGATCGTCATCGGTGACGATGTCTGGATCGGTGCCGGTGCCGTCATCATGCCCGGAGTCACCATTGCCAGGGGCACCGTGATCGGTGCCAATGCCGTGGTGACCAGGGATACGGAAGAATATGCAGTCATGGTCGGCGCACCCGCACGCATGCTGCGCAAGAGGGGGGCAGCATGAGCAGCACCCTGGTGCGATACCTGATCGTGGCAGTGCTGGCCTATGTGATCGACATGGGCGGCTACTATGTGCTGCTGAAGATGGGCGTCGATCCGATCTGGGCCAACGTGGCAGTCAAGATCCTGGCCGCCATCTGCGGTTTCTTCATGCATCGCCGCTTTACCTACCAGATCAAGGAAGCCGACGGACAGATGGCCCATGCGACCAAGTATTTCGGGCTGGCGCTGCTCTATACCCCGATCTCGTCGGTGGTGTTGTACCTTCTGATGCTGGTCATTCCGCATCCGGTCTATGCCAAAGCAATTGCTGACGTGCTGCTGTTCATCGTGACCTTCTGGGTGACGTCAAGTTTTACCTTTACCCGCAAGAAATCCGGCGCTGCGGCCGCCGTTGGCGGTGTCGATGCCAACGAGAAGAACTGAACCCGAGACACCATGGAAATTGAACTGATCGAATCCGATACCGCGCGCATGGATGATTACATCGCGCTGTACCAGGCCTGTTTTCCGCAAGCAGACAAGCTGCGCCGCCAGTATCTGAACTGGCTCTACATCGATAACCCGGAAGGCCGGGCACTGGGTGCCGATGCCGTCTGCGATGGCAAGGTGATCGGACAGGTGATTGCGCTGCCGGGCCGCTATCGTCTACGTGGCAGGCAAGTGCGCGGGCTGGTGGCGGTCAACGTTGCGGTTCATCCGGATTTCCAGGGCAAGCACCTGTTCAAGCGATTGGGACTGAAGATGTGCGAATTCGGCGCCTTGCGCGGATTCGAGTTTGTCATCGGTGTGGCCAATGCGGCGGCGACGCCAGGCTGGGTGAGGCAGATGGGCTTCCAGTTGGTGGGTCCGCTGCAGGCCCGGGTGGGACTGGGTGCGCTCAACGCGCGAGCCTGCGAAGAAGGGCTGGCCCAGGCGGACCTGTTTCAGGAGTGGGGCGATGCCGCCCTGCAATGGCGCAGCAAGAGCCCGGTCAATCCGGTCGCGCTCAAGCGCGGTGCCGATGGCCAGCTGCGCGTGTTTGCCTCGGCAGGAAAGCCAGGCATGACGGCACTGGCGGTGCTGCCGCCGGCGGCCCACGAGAAGGTCCAGCCCAATGAACTGGGTGCCGGGCTGCTCTCGGCCAAGGTGTTCGTGGGCAACATTCCGGGGTACCGCTTCGGTGTCAATTTCCAGCCTATCCCCGAGCGTCTCAAGCCGTCACCGCTGAATCTGATCTACAAGAATCTGGTGGACAATACCGACAAGCTGTCCCTGGACAAGTGTTACATCACGTTCCTGGACTTCGATGCCTTCTAAGCACGCCCTTTTCCTGTTCGCGCATCAGGACGACGAGTTCGGTGTCTTCGCCGAAATCGCGAGACTGCTGGAGGCCGGCGATCGCGTCTCGGTCGTCTATCTGACCTCAGGTGCGCTCGACGGTGGGCCGCGTCCCGATCGCAATGCCGAAAGCCTCGATGTGCTCGGACGCTTGGGCGTAGCGGCCAGCAGCGTGCATTTCATCGGAGAGAAGCTGGGCGTGCCGGATAGCAAACTGGTCGAGCACATGCCGGCCGTACTGGCCGAGCTGGCTGCGCTGTGCCATCGCATTGGCCAGCCGGAGCTGCTTTACCTGCTGGCCTGGGAAGGCGGTCATCAGGATCATGACGCCGCCCATCTGATTGGCCTGGCGCTGGCAAAGTCCTCGCATTGCCTGCCGCAGACCCGCCAGTTCACGCTCTACACCGGGGCCGGGCTGAGCGGACCCTGGTTCAAGCTGTTTGCGCCCTTGGCCGCCAACGGCGAGGTCATGGCGCGGCGCATGTCGTGGACCGAGCGCCTGCGCTTCATGCGCTACTGTTTCCTGTATCCCTCGCAGGCGAAGACCTGGGTGGGACTTTTTCCATTTTTGTTCCTTCATTATGTGGTCCGTGGTACGCAGCTGCTGCAACCCTGTTCGCTCGCGCGCATCCACGAGGCAGCACATGACGGGCCCCCCCTGTATGAGCGTCGCGGATTCTGCAGTCAGGAAGACTTTTTCCGTGCGGCCCGCCCTTTCATCGCGTCCAGCATTGGCCATGTGAAGGAGCTGCGGCCATGAAGATCGCCATCACCGGAGCCACTGGTTACATCGGTCGGCAGCTGGCGGCTCTGGCCTTGCATCAAGGGCATCATCCGCTGCTGCTGACACGGACCGCACCGGCAGCCGATGCCGGCGCATGGCTTCGTTACGATCTTTTTGATACGGACGCCCTGACCCTGCCGGGCGATGTGCAGGCCGTGGTGCATCTGGCCTTCAATCCGCGCGTGGCGACCGAAGCCGATGGCGACGCCGAGATGGTGGCCGCCCTGCGCCTGCTCGACGCCGCTGCCGCCGTGGGTGCGCGCTTCGTGTTCGTTTCCAGCCAGACGGCGCGCGAGGATGCGCCCACCGCCTATGGACGCACCAAGTGGCGTATCGAGCAGCTCGTGCTGCAGCGTGGCGGCAGCGTGGTGCGTCCCGGCCAGGTGTACGGCGGTGCCGCGATGGGGCTGTTCGGGTTGCTGGTCAATCTGGTGGACCGGCTCCCGATGTTGCCCGCATTTCTGCCTGCGCCATTGATACAACCGGTCCATGTCGATGATCTCGCGTTGGCCCTGTTGCGCATCGCGCAGCTGCCGGATGCGACACCCGAAGTGCATCTGATCGCGCAGTCGCAAGCGCTGAGTTTCACGACTTTCCTGCGCGCGATTGCCGCCAGCCATGTGCGCAAGACACGATTTTTCGTGCCAGTGCCGACCGCACTGGTCCGATTGGCCGTGCGACTGCTGGGCGCTGAGCGCAGCAATCGGCTCGGTCTGTCCCGTCTGGATTCCCTGTTTGCCCTACCGGTCATGGATACCCGTGGCAGCCTGGCGCTGCTCGGCTTGCAACTGCGTTCGCTGGAGAGCGGCATGCAGCCCGCTGCGCCCGGCGACCAGCTCGCCGCCGAAGCCGCGGCAATGCTGTGCTACGTACTCAATCGCCGTCCCGACAGCGATCTCGTCGAACGCTACATCGCTGCCATCGGGCGCTTCCGGGAAGGACGCGCTCTGGGTTTGCCCGGCTTTGCGCTGCGTCATCCCGCGCTGCTGGCCTTGCTCGATGATCGCGCCTTCCTGGCCAGCGAACGCGGGCAGGAACTGGCATGGCGACTGGACGCGGCCACCTTGCTGGCAGAGGCAACACAGGCGGGTGCAGAGCGTTTCATCGGCATCCGGCAACCGGCGGGAATGCTGCGCTATGGTCTTGGCCTGGCGTGTGCCGTCGCATCGGAAGTGTTCTGGCGGATTGCCCGCCCGGTGAGCATGCCGCTGTTCTTGCGTGACGCCATCAACAGGAGTTTCCCGTGAGCCCGGAGTTTGACGTCATCATCGTGGGAAGTGGCCCGGCCGGCGTATCGGCGGCGTTTCCGCTGGTCGAGGCAGGCGTGAAAGTGCTGATGGTCGATGGCGGACGCCAGGAAGACGTGCGGCGTCCGACACGCAGCTTTCTGGAAGAACGTGCGACCGATCCGCGTCAGTGGGAGTGGATGGTCGGCGAGCGCTTCCATGCCCTCGGCATGCGCGAGGCCATCTCTCCCAAGTTGCGCGTACCGACCCATGCGCATGTCTTTGCAGACTTTGCGCAGGTCAATCGAGTGGATTCACAGGGATTCATTGCATTGGGGTCGCTGGCTCCCGGCGGCTTGTCCAATGCCTGGGGCTGCGGTGTTGCGCAACTGTCTCCACAGGAGCTGGCGGCGTTTCCCTGCCCGAGCGATGCCATGCACGATTCCTATCGCACCGTGGTGGAACGCATTGGCGTGAGCCGTTCGCAACAGGATGAACTCACTGACTATTTCGGCATGCAGGGCGAAGCGCAGCCCGAGATCGCGCTCGACAAGCTGCATACGGCACTGGACCAGAAGTATCGCCGACATGGGGCTGATCTGCTGCAGCAGGGATTCAGGCTCGGGCGTTTCCCCGTCGCCGTGCTGAGCCAGGACCGTGGTGCGCGCAAGGGATGCAATCGCAGCGGGAACTGCCTGTTTGGTTGTGAGCGTCGCTCGCTGTATTCCGCCAGTGAAGATCTGGAGACGTTGCGTCAATTCCCCAACTTCCGCCATGCACGCTTGCAGGTGGAGTCGCTCCGGCAGGATGCCGGGCAGGGCTGGCAGGTGTACGGGGAGGATCCGCAGGACCGTCAGCGCAAGACTTTCAGCGCGCGTCAGGTGCACCTGGCTGCGGGCACTGTCGCCACCACCCGGCTGGCATTGTCTGCCCTGAAGCACGAGGCACCGGTGCGGCTGCTGTCCTGCCCCACGGCCGCCTTCATTCTCTGGATGCCGTCTTTCCTGGGCAAGCCACGCGCCGACGCCTTCGGCTACGGGCAGCTGGCATTTGTCCAGACCCTGCGGGAGGATGTGACCGCACTCGGTTCGACCTTCTCGACCGTCGGCCTGCCCATGACCGAGTTCGCGCGCCATCTGCCGCTGCGTCGCAGGCTGGCGGTGGACGTCTTGCGTTCGCTGATGAGTTCCTGCGTCGTGGGCAACATGTTCCTTCCCGGGCATCTCTCCGCGAACCAGGCACATCTCACGCCAGACGGACGCCTGCACATCCGGGGCGCTTACCATGAAGACGTTCCTGCTCTGCTGAAGCAGGCTGCGACAAGTCTCCGCCGCGCCTACGCGCGCCTGGGGGCCTACATGTTGCCGATGAGTTTCACGGCCGGGCAACCCGGCGGCGACATTCATTACGCTGGTACCTTGCCGATGCGCGAGCGGCCGCAAGCTGGCGAGACCTCGGCCATCGGGGAACTCGCCGGGCTCGACGGACTGTTCGTGGTCGACGGCGCAAGCCTGCCCAACCTGACAGAAAAATCCCATACGCTGACCATCATGGCCAACGCCGATCGTATCGCCCGGGCCGCATTGCAGCGTCTTCACTCCGCATGAACGTCATGAACCCCTCTCTTCCTGATCGCAAACCGGGATTCCCGGGCGTCGCACAACCCGTGCTGCTGACCATCGTCGCATTCATTCTGGCGGCAGTGGCACTCTGGGGAACGCTCTCCCAAGGCTGGTGGCAGCAGAAGATCTGGGTCTCCCCCGCCGTTGGTGTTTCTTTCTACAACACCGTCGGCACGCTGCTGGTGCTGTGCTTTGCGGGCCTGGCCGCAGGCTTGCCATTCCTGCTTCTGCTGGGCGCATGTGCGTCGCTGTTCGTGGCACTGGCGGGACTCGGACCCTTCGTCGCCGTGATCTGGTATTGGACTTGCGCCACACTGATCGGTGCCTGGACCTTGTCGTGGTGGAAGGATGATTCGGCCACCGTCTGGAGCGTTCGCAACAGCGGCTTCGGATTCGTGATCACCGGCAGTCTCATCGGTCTCATGGCGCATTTTCCGATCAATACACCGACGCTCTATCTATTGCTCTTCAGCGGCTGGGCCCTGCTGGCCAGTTGGCGTCTCGGCGTGTGGCGCACCGCCGGCCGGCCCTCGCCCCTGCGCGACCTGCTGGTCCGCCGGCGGCGTAGTCTCCAGGAATCCCTGCTGCTGTCCCTGGTGCTGGCCGGCATTTCGCTGGTGCTGTTCGTGACCATGCTGCCCGAGCTGGGACACGATGCGCTGGCCATGCACCTGAACTTGCCGGTACGTATTTTGGCGGCCAAACGCTGGGACTTTGATGTGACCCAGTACATCTGGTCGGTGATGCCGTTCGGTGCCAATTGGTTGACGTTGCCGCCCTTCTTCCTGGATGGCCAACAGGCGGCGAAGTTGATGGATACCTCCTTCGTGCTGGCGACGGCGTGGCTGTCATTCCGCATCCTGGCCCCTCGCATTGGCGCGGTCGCCGCGCTGGCTGCACCGGCCCTGATGCTGACCTTGCCGCTGAGCATGCTGGTGTCCGGCTCGATGTTCGTGGAGCCCGTCATCGGTTTCCTGTTCCTGCTGTGTCTGGCCGAGCTGACCGGCACCAGCGAGAAGCCGCATGGTGCCTGGCTGTATCTGGGGGCCATTGCCGGTTACCTGTGTGCTTCCAAGCTGCTGGGCGCGCCGCTGCTGCCGATCCTGCTGCTGGCAGTGTGCCTGCTGGCACGCCAGGGCAAGTTCCAGCGGCCGACCTTCCTGGTGGTGGCGGCGGCGGTCGCCGTGTTCCTGCTTGTCAGCTGCCAGCCCTACGTCGTGGCCTATCTGAAGACGGGCAATCCGCTCTTCCCCTTCTACAACAACATTTTCAAATCGCCGTTCTTCACCATCGGCAGCGTCTTCAAGAACGAGCAGGCGTTTGCCAATCCGCTCTATTTGCACCCGCTTGGACTGGGCATGTTCTGGGATGCGAGCATCAAGTCCATGGGGTACGGCGAGTTTGGTGCGGATGGTGCCATCGGCATCGTCTTCCTGGTGCTCATCCCGCTGGCCTTGCTCACCGCCATCCTGACGCGTCACTGGTGGGTCCTGGGCGGCTTGCTGGCCACCACCTTTTATTGCGCGCTGGTGTTCCAGACGCAGGCCTATTTGCGCTATGTGTACCAGATGCTTCCGTGGTTCATCGTGTTCGGTGCCTGGGCTCTGGCACGCCTGTCCAAGGCAGCGCTGACGGCATCCGCGCTGGTGCTGCTGCTGTGCCTGGTCAGCTTGGCGCGCTATCCGGTGGTCTACTGGCCGCTGATGCAGTTCTCTCCGCGTTTGCTGGTGGATCGTGATGCCCATCGTGCAATGCTCGAGCGCAGCAAGCCCGCGGTGATCATCGGCGACATCCTGCAACAGATGGACAGTGTCCGCAGCAAGCAGATTCTCATCGTTGGCACCGATCCGGTCTACAGTCATTACCCGGCAGGCACCATCGCGTTTTCTTGGCATTCATGGCCGTTCTTCTCCTCGCCCGAGCGCGACACCAATTTCAAGAAATTGCTGCGCGATTTTGACATCGAGGTCATCGTGCACCCGGTGGGGCAGAACGAATCGCATGAGGCCGATATCATGTCGGTCACTACCGAGCTGTTCCGTCTCAATGGCATGCGCGTCGGTCTGGTCAAGACCGATGGCCTGTTCCGAGTCGAGCGCGTCGCAGGACCGGTGCTGGATCAACCTGGCCCCAAGTGGGATCTCAACGGCAATGCCGTGGTCAAAGGCGGCGTGACCGCTACCGTCACGCATCCGATCTATCAGACCATCGACGTCAAAGGACAGCGCCGTGGCCTGTTGCACGTGAAGGTGTCTTGCCCTGAGGGAACACATTTCCGATCCCAGGTTAATTGGATCAATTCCCGCGGTGAAATGAGCAGCACCGACATCGAAGTGCATTCTTGTCACGGTGAAAACACTATAATTGACCGCGCTGTGGCGATTCCTGCCGGGACGGTTCAGGGCATCGTGTTCGGCAGTTCGCACGATGAGCGTCCCGTGACCGTAGGCGAGATCTCCTTCAAGACCCCCTCATAAATCCTTTATCAATCCAGACTCAGCTATTCCTCAGACTATGAAAACCGCAATCATTACCGGCATCTCAGGACAAGACGGCGCTTACCTGGCGCAACTTCTGCTTGAAAAGAACTACGTAGTCTATGGCACCTATCGACGCACCAGTTCGGTCAACTTCTGGCGCATCAACGAGCTGGGCATTCAGGATCATCCGAACCTGCATCTGGTGGAATTCGACCTGACCGACCTGGGCACCACGCTGTCCCTGGTGCAAAAGGTGCAGCCTGACGAAATCTACAACCTGGCCGCCCAGAGTTTCGTCGGCGTCAGCTTCGAACAGCCGACCACCACCGCCCACATCACCGGTCTGGGTGCGCTCAACATTCTGGAAGCGATTCGTCTGGTCAACCCGCGCATCCGCTTCTACCAGGCATCGACGTCGGAAATGTTCGGCAAGGTCCAGGAGATTCCCCAGCGCGAAAGCACGCCTTTCTATCCGCGTAGCCCGTATGGCGTGGCCAAGCTGTACGCGCACTGGATGACGATCAACTATCGTGAGAGCTACAACATCTTCGGTACCAGCGGCATTTTGTTCAACCATGAAAGCCCGCTGCGCGGCCGCGAATTCGTCACCCGCAAGATCACTGACTCGGTGGCCAAGATCAAGCTGGGCCAGCTGGACTGCCTGGAACTGGGCAACCTGGACGCCAAGCGCGACTGGGGCTTTGCCAAGGAATACGTGGAAGGCATGTGGCGCATGCTGCAGGTGGACGAGCCCGATACCTTCGTGCTGGCCACCAACCGTACCGAGACCGTACGCGACTTCGTGCAGATGGCCTTCAAGGGTGTGGGCATCAACCTTGAGTTCCGTGGTGCCGCCGAACAGGAGACCGCAGTGGACGTGGCCACCGGCAAGACCGTCATGCGCATCAATCCGAAGTTCTACCGTCCGGCCGAAGTCGAGCTGCTGATCGGTGACCCCACCCGCGCCCGCGAGATCCTGGGCTGGCAACCGCAGACCACGCTGGAGCAGTTGTGCGCGCTGATGGTGGAAGCCGATGTGCGTCGCAATCAGGCGGGGACTTCGTTTTGAAGATATTCCTTACCGGGAGTGATGGATTCACTGGCAGGCATTTCACTGCCAGTGCCATTGCGCGCGGACATGAGGTAATCGCCTTGACCGGGCAACTCGATGACAAGGCAGGACTGGAGCATCAGCTTGCGCAAGCGCAGGCGGATGCGGTGGTCCACCTGGCGGCCATTGCATTCGTTGGCCACGCGGATGCCGGTGCGTTTTACGATGTCAACGTGCTGGGCACGATGAATCTGCTGGATGCCCTGGCGCGCGTGCCGAAGCGTCCGGCGGCAGTGCTGCTGGCCAGCAGCGCCAACATTTATGGCAATTGCGACGTGTCGCCGATTGGAGAGAGCCAGCCGCCGGCTCCGGCGAATCATTACGCGATGAGCAAGCTGGCCATGGAATACATGGCGCGCAACTACCTCGACCGCTTGCCGATCGTGTTCGCGCGTCCCTTCAATTACACCGGGGCAGGGCAGCACGCGTCCTTCGTCATTCCCAAGCTGGTCGACCACTTTGCCCGCCGAGCCAGCGTGGTGGAATTGGGCAACCTCGATGTCGAGCGCGAATTCAATGATGTGCGTACGGTATGCGACGCCTATCTGGCCCTGCTCGACAAGGGCGCGCCAGGGCAGTGCTACAACGTCTGCTCGGGCCAGCCCGTGACGTTGCGCGCCGTCATCGCCTTGCTGCAAGAGATCACGGGACATAGTCTGGAAGTGCGCGTCAATCCGGCCTTCGTCCGTGCCTCCGAGGTGCGCACGCTGTGCGGCAGCCCGGCTTTGCTGGAACAGGCCATAGGCCCCCTGCATCATCCTGGCCTGCGCGCGACGCTGCAATGGATGCTGGATACCAGCCCGGTGGCGCATTGATGGTGGCGAAGTCCTTGGCAGGTCCGGCAAGGCTGACGTGCGGAATTGCCATGTGCACCTGCAACGGCATGCCTTACCTGCCGCAGCAGCTCGACAGCCTGCTTCAGCAGGACCGCTTGCCCGATCAGATTGCCATTCATGACGATGCCTCTGATGACGGCAGCTGGGAATACCTGCAGCAATGGGCCGCGCGCCAGAGCATTGACGTAAAGCTGGTCAGGAACGAGCCCCGCCTTGGGGTGGTCAGGAATTTTGAGGCAGCAGTGCAGTCGCTGCAGACGGACCTGATCTTCCTGTGCGATCAGGATGACGTATGGCTGCCGTTCAAGATCAGTCTGCTCAGCCAGCAATTCGAGCAGGATCCGGCGCTGACCCTTCTGCACAGCGACGCCCGGCTGGTCGATGCGCAAGGCGTCGACATGCAGGCTTCGCTGTTCCAGTCGCTCGGTCTGAGTGAGGAAGAGCGCGGCTGGGTGGCGCAAGGCCGCGCACTGGACGTGCTGTGCCGGCGCAATATCGTCACCGGAGCCGCGGCAGTCTTCCGCCGCGATCTGCTGTCCCTGGCCCTGCCGTTTTCGCCGGATTGGGTGCACGATGAATGGCTGGCCATTCTCGCAGCTGCCAAAGGCAAGATGCGCTCCGAACCAAGCAGCACGGTCCAGTATCGTCAGCATGGACGCAATGCCATCGGCATGGAAGCGCCAGGCCTGGCCAGATTGGTCAAGCGCTTCAGGTTCGTGATGGCGCTCCCCGAAAGCAAGTTCCAGTTGCTGCGGCTGACCCGTGTTGAACAGCTCAAGGCACGCCTCGAACGCGAGGGCAGCCTGAACCCGGACCTGGCCGCCATGCTTTCTGACTGGCTGCGCTTTGCCCGTTTTCGTGCCGGCCTGTCGCGGTATTTGCCGTTGCGCATTCTGGCTGTCCTCAGGCATGCCGTGATTACCAGTGACTACCGTCGTTTCGGCCGCGGTCCGCTCAGTGCGCTGCGCGACGTGCTGATGCGCTGAGCGTCTGCGCCTTCACTCCTTGCCCGTCCGTACGCGAGACCGCTCCATGTCCCCAGCTCTCATTTCCCTGTCAGTCGTCAGTCACGGTCACCGCGCGCACATTGCCTTGCTGCTGGCCGATCTGGCGCGATTGGGGCGTACGGATATCGAAGTGATCCTGACGGTCAATTTGCCGGAATCCTTCGACGACTTGCTGGCGGACCTCCCGTTCCCGGTGGTCGTGGTCAACAATCCTGAACCCAAGGGTTTTGCCGCCAACCAGAATGCGGCCGTGGCGCATGCACGTGGGCAATGGTTCGTCGTCCTCAATCCGGACATCCGTTTCCATGGCGATCCGTTTGACGCCCTGCTGGAGGTCTCGCGCATGGCGCCGCCTGCCATCGTCGCGCCGCAGATCGTCAATGCACAAGGCCAGGAAGAAGACAGCGCGCGTCACTTTCCCTCTCCCTTGCAACCGTTCAAACGCTATCTCGCGCGGCTATTTGGCGTCCATCTTGCCAATGACAGCATTCCCACGCGTGGGCAGGTGGCCTATCCGGACTGGGTGGCAGGCATGTTCATGATGCTGCCCAAAACCATGATGGAGCAGTTGGGCGGGCTCGACGAGCGTTATCGCATGTACTACGAGGATGTGGATCTGTGCGCACGCGCCAGGCTGGCCGGGCATGAAGTGCGCGTGGCGCGCGCCATACCGGTCGAGCATAACGCCCAGCGCGACAGTCACCGCAAGCTGCGCTACCTGCGCTGGCATGTCAGCAGCGTCATCCGCTTTTTCACTTCCCCGGCATATCGTTCCTTGCGGCAACAACGTGGTCGTTGAAACGCTCTGCCGATGCGGTTCTTGCGGGTCTTCATTGCACGCAGTTGCAAAGAGTGGTGCGGCAGGACATTTTTGCCGTGAATTTTTCGGAATTCTCATCCGGCGTGGTTAAAATACTGGGTTTTGCAGGAAAACTCTGCAAAAAGATAGGCATCTGCGCATCGATAGCGAGCGGGATGCATGGCTGTAGAGGGCGGGAGCCCACAAGGGGGGGTAAATGTTGTTGTCAATTGTTGTGCCATGCTACAACGAAGAAGAGGTGATCGACTTCACCAAGCTGGAGTTGTTCAAGCTCATGGATGAGCTGGACGGTCTCGATGCCGAACTCATCTTCGTCAACGATGGCAGCCGTGATCGTACGCTGGAAAAACTCAAGGCCATCGCCCGTGAAGACGCCCGGGTGCGCGTAGTCTGCCTGTCGCGCAACTTCGGTCACCAGATCGCCGTGACGGCGGGCGTCGACGCTGCGCGCGGGGACGCCGTGGTGCTCATGGATGCGGACCTGCAAGACCCGCCGGCCGTGGTACATCAGATGGTGGCCCATTGGCGCGAAGGCTATGACGTCGTCTACGCCGTGCGGAGCGAACGCGAAGGCGAGTCAGCGTTCAAGATCGCCACTGCCCGTGCTTTTTATCGCTTGCTCAACAAGATGTCGGAAGTCGACATTCCCCTGGATACCCGCGATTTCCGTCTGATGAGCCGCCGTGTGGTCGACACCTTGTGCGCCATGCCGGAGCGCGACCGCTTCGTGCGCGGCATGGTGAGCTGGGTCGGCTTCAAGCAGATGGCCCTGCCGTACGCGCGCGCGCGCCGGGTAGCCGGCGTGACCAAGTATCCCCTCAAGAAGATGCTCAAGTTCGCCACCGACGGCATCCTGTCCTTCTCCAGCAAGCCGCTGCAGATGTCCATCGGACTGGGCATGAGCGCAGCGGGCCTGGCATTTCTCGGCATCCTCTATGCCCTGTTCCTGCGCATCTTCACCCAAGTCTGGGTCGAGGGCTGGACCGCGCTCATGATTGCGGTCCTGTTCATCGGCGGCGTGCAACTGGTGTCGATCGGCATCCTGGGCGAATACATCGGTCGTATCTACAGCGAGATCAAGCGTCGGCCCCTGTACGTGGTGTCGGAATACATCGGATATGCACCCGAGGCCCGCATCGAGGGCTCGCGCAGCCCGGTGGTGGCGGTCGTCGATGCATCGGCTTGAGCGGGATGCACCCTTGATGAATCGATTTTCCGCCAAACAGCTGATCCGCCTTGCCGTCGGCGTAGGCGTTGCGCTGGTCTTCGGCTGGCTGGCCTTGCGCCACACCGACTGGAATCAGCTCAGCACGACGCTGCTGGCCGCCAACAAGAGCCTGATCCTGCTTGGCTTGCTGATCTTCGCGGTCGGCTACGCCTGCCGCATCGCGCGCTGGACATCCATGCTGCGCGTGTCGCGACCGGCCTTGCGCTGGTCCGATTGTGCAGGCCCCTTCCTCGCCAGTTTTGCCGCCAACAACGTCCTGCCTTTCCGGGCCGGCGATCTGATGCGCATGGTCGCCTTCAATCAGCAGCTGGGTACCTCGGCGGCGACGGTGGTGGCCACCTTGTTCGTGGAGCGATTGCTGGACCTGCTGATGGTCATCGTCATGCTGGGTGCAGCGGTCCTGCTGGTGGGCGCGCGCCTGCACAGCTATGTCGATCTGGGTGCCGGTGCCTTGCTGCTGATGGCGCTGGCGATCATGGCGGTGCTGCTGTTTCCGCACGCCATGCGTCCGCTGGCGCGCTTCTTCCTGGCCTTGCTGGCCAAGGTGTTGCCGGGGCTGGCCAAGCGCCTTGGCGATGAAATCGGCAAGGCATTCGACACGCTGGAGTCGATGTCGCGTGGCCCGACCATGCTGGTGCTGGTGGGATGGTCGCTGCTGGCCTGGCTATGCGAAGGCATGCTGTTCTGGCTGGCGGCGCTTTCACTGCCCGCCGTCAGCGAGCCTGCCAGTGCCTGGCTGGCGCTGCCGGTCGGCACCCTGGCCACGCTGATCCCCAGCACGCCCGGCTACGTCGGCACCTTTGATTTCTTTACCGCGAAGACCCTTGCCATTGGCGGCAACGATATGGCTGCCTCGACGGCCTATGCGTTGCTGGTCCATCTTCTTTTGTGGCTGCCGCCGACCCTGAGCGGCGGGCTTTACCTGCTGGTGCGCTCGCTGCGCCCCAAGAAAGTGCTGGAACATGAGTGAACAGATCCGCGTCAGCGTTGCCGTCATCGGTGGCGGTTTTACCGGGCTCAGCGCAGCCTACGAATTGTCCAAGGCCGGCGCCTCCGTGGCCGTGCTGGAAGCTGAAGAAGAGCTGGGCGGCCTGGCCGCTGCCTTCGATGTGGAAGGCGAAAAGCTGGATCGCTTCTACCATCACTGGTTTACCAATGACCTCGAAGTGATGCACCTGATCGACGAGATCGGCCTGTCCGACAAGGTCACCATCAACCCGACCAATACCGGCATGTACTATGCCAACCAGTTCTTCAAGCTCTCCACGCCGATGGATCTGCTGCGCTTCACGCCGCTGGGTTTCTTTGACCGCATTCGCCTGGGCCTGCTGGCCTTGCGCGCGCGCCGCGTCAAGAACTGGATGGAGCTGGAAGACAAGACCGCGGAGCAATGGCTCAAGGAACTGGGCGGCGAGTCGGTCTTCCGCGTGGTGTGGGAGCCGCTGCTCAAGGGCAAGTTCGGTGAAGCAGCCGCCCGCAAGGTCTCGGCCGTGTGGTTCTGGAACAAGCTGAAGCTGCGCGGCGGCAGCCGCGGCAAGGGTGGGGAAGAGCGGCTGGCCTATCTGAAGGGCGGCTTTGTCTCGATTGCGACCCGCCTGGCAGAGCGCATCACGCAGGCCGGCGGCCACGTGATTACGCGGGCACCGGTGCAGAGCTTCCGCCGCGACGATGGACTGTGGCAAGTGCAGACGCCCAAGGGCGTCATCGTCGCCGATCATGTGATTGCTACGCCGGCGCTGCCGCTGATCGCCGATATGGTGAAGGACTGGGCCAGCCCCGACTACCTGCAACAACTGCGTCGCATTGAATACCTGGGTAATGTCTGCCTGGTGCTGGAACTGAACAACAGTCTCTCCAGTACCTACTGGCTCAACGTCAACGATCCGACCTTCCCGTTCGTGGGGGTGATCGAGCACACCAACTTCGAGTCCACCGACACGTATGGCGGACGTCACATCGTCTATCTGTCGAAGTATCTGCCGGTCGACGAGGCGCTGTATTCCATGAGTGCCGATGAAGTCCTGGTTTATGCGATGCCGCACCTCAAGCGCATGTTCCCGCGCTTCGACGAGAGCTGGATCCTCGACCACAAGGTATGGAAGTCGCGCTGGTCGCAGCCCGTGGTGGAGAAGCACTACAGCCGCCTGATTCCGTCGGCCGAAGGACCTCTGCCGGGATTGCACATTGCTTCCATGGCGCAGATTTATCCGGAAGACCGCGGTACCAATTATGCGGTGCGTGAAGGGCGCAAGATTGGACGGCATGTCGTTCGCTTGCTTGGGAAGGCATGATGAATTCGTTCCGACGTGGCTACGCGATCTTGCTGACGCTGGCGCTGATTGCGTTCGCCGTCTTCTACTGTGTCGCAAAGGATTCGGTGCAGCTGAACCGGCAGGGCGATGCGGCCCTGTTCGAACAGCTCGCAGAGAACGTCCATGCCGGACGCGGCGTCGTGTCGCAAGTGTTTTCTCAAACGCAGAATTTCATCGATCGCTCCTACGCTGGAACGCCGCCCGATGTCTTGTTTGAGCGTGCGGTGTCGGGGCAACTCATCGAGCCCGCCACTGAAGAGCGCAGCATGCTCGGGTTTCATGCCTACTTCGTTCTTTATCCGATTTCTCTGCTGCTCTACCTGATGTCATCTTCGATGGCACTGGTCGTCTGGCAGACTGCGGCTTACTGCGGGTTGCTGTGGGTTGCCTGCTCCTTCGTGGCCAGGCGGAGCGGAAGTCTTGCACTTGCTCTGATGTTCGGGATGATCGTCGTGGTCAATCCGAACTGGTTCCTGGGAATTCAGGGGCAGTTCTATCCGGACCGCCTGTTCGTCTGCGCGGGATTCGTGCTGATGTGGGCACTTCATATTCGTGCCCGCCTTTGGTCTCTTCTGCTGATATCGCTGTTTCTGGTCGTGCTCAACGAGCGTGCCGCGCTGATCGGTGGATTGTTGATCGGGATGCACGCAGTATTGTTTGGAATAGGGCAGGGAGCGCCGGCGCGCAGTCGGGTGGTCACATTGATTGGGATCGCGGGGCTGTTGTTGGTATATGCATTCCTGGCGAAGAAATACATTCTCACCAATGCGTATTACTCCAGCTATATGCCCGCCAGTCTCTCGCACCTGATGGACCGCTTGGCAGATGGAGCATTTTCCCGGGGTATCGCACGCAATTTGCTGAATAATGCGTTCCTGTTGATCCCGGCTCTTTTTGCCCCACGATATTTTCTGATGGCGTTGGTCGTGTTGGCACCGAATATCGTAGGATCCATCGGCGGGGCGGAGAAGGTGGGTTGGTCGACGCACTATCACTCCTACTATTTTCCGGTACTGGTATTTGCAGCTGCGGCAGGTTTCCTGAATCTCTACGGGTATTTGCGGTCGCGCATCAAGTGGGTGATGCCGGCATTTGCCTTGCTGTCAGTGGTCAGCGTAGTGGCCCAGGAGGCTGGTGCATGGAGCGAGATGGGCAAGCCCTCTCAATGGCTCTCTTCAAGCCTCGCGCAATATCTGGCCTATCAGAAAGGTCAGCCCACGGGTTACGAATTACGTAAACGGGTCTCGGAAAGCTTTACGCCCGGAACGCTCATTTCTACCAATGAGATGGGCATGGGGTTGTTGCATCAGCAGAATTCGGTTGCGCCGTTTCCTTTAGGGCTGTCGAAGGCACAGGGCATATTGATCAATTGTGATGAATTGCTTCTTCCCGTGCATTTGGACGGACATGCGGAGAGTCTGACTGTTGGACAAGTCCTTCAGACCAGACTGGGCTTCGATGTGAAAGCAATGAAACAGCCATTTCCTGGCTTGTGTGCCATCCGTGCCGGCCATCAGTAGATTGCCGCATCAGTTCGCTTGCTCTGAATCGAGAACGCAACTTGTCCAAATTCAATGTCAACTCAATCGCTACGGCATGCCGTAGCGAAAACTTCCGGCAGATGATCCGCTACGGGCTCGTCGGTTTGATGAATGTATCGATTGAATATCTTGTTTTCAATCTGGTTTACTATTT
Organism: Herbaspirillum sp. UBA812; assembly: GCF_002296545.1. Classification (NCBI taxonomy): domain Bacteria; kingdom Pseudomonadati; phylum Pseudomonadota; class Betaproteobacteria; order Burkholderiales; family Oxalobacteraceae; genus Herbaspirillum; species Herbaspirillum sp. UBA812. Next base: position 22,392 of record NZ_DBIC01000105.1, read on the forward strand.
TTTCAAACAGTCGACCCTCGTGGCGAATACCTGGTCCATCGGTATCACCATGTCTTTCGGGTTTCTTTTTCACCATGCTTTTACCTTCAAAAACCGCTTCTACAGTTGGGGGCAGGCGCTGCGCTACGTTCTTGTAGTAACGCTTGGTGCCGCACTTAATTACGGACTGCTGTTTTTGTTGCTGAAGGTTATAGATCAGGCCTACCTAGCAAAGCTCCTTCAGATCATTTTGCTTTCCCTGTACAACTTCAACATGTACAAGCACTTCGTCTACGTGAACAAGGACTGAACTCCATGGCTGTCGTCGTCTTCATGACCATTGTCATGCTTTCCTGGTTGACCGGAATCGGTCTCTTGCGTTTCTTTCGTGTGGATGCAGGACGAATGGTAGCTGCAGATCCTCTGCTGGAAAGCATGCTTGGATTCATTATGCTGTCGCAGCTATATTGTCTGCTGGGTTTGTTCGGGATACTGCAGCGCTCTTACTTCCTGATGAGCAGCGCAGTCCTCGTCTTGCCAGGTGTTTTTCTCCTGTGGCAGAAAAGGACGCAGTACTTGAATCAAGCGTTGGCTTGCGTGAAACGGCTGACGTGGCCGGCTGTCCTGTGTATTGCTCTGCTGCCGATGCTGCTGCTGGCCCTTACGGTAGCGACACTTCCTCCGCTGAATTGGGATGAGATTTCCTACGCCCTGACGTTTCCTAAGCTGCACATTGCTGCGGGTAATGTCAGCTATCTGACTCAGTACGGAATTTTCAGCGCCTTTCCCTTGTTCGGTGAGACGCCGATCGGTATTCCTTATCTCCTGGTTCCAAGCCCCACCGGATCGCACCTTGTGGTCCTGGTATTTCTTTTCGCGTCCTTGATGCTGGCTTTCCGCCTTGCGGGCGCACTTTTCGAGTCGCGCTTGAACGCATGGTTGTGCGTCATCGCCTTGGCCTACCTGCCCCTGACCTTGGGTAATATCGGGACCGCGAAGATTGAGCTATATCAGCTGGCCTATATCCTGGCGGCATTTCTCATGCTGGTCCGGTACAGTCAACAGCCACATGAGACTTATCGTGTCCTGTCTTATGTATTCATCGCTTTCGCAGCGGGTATCAAGTACACCACCATCTTTGCGGCACCTTTCTACCTGTGCGCATACCTCATGGCAACGCCCATCCAGCGGGGGGTACTTGTCCATGTGAAGGAGATTTGCCGGCTCGTTTTGATTGGTATTGCCATCAACGCGGTCTGGTTGATCGTGAACTGGCACAATGTGTGCAATCCCTTTTTCCCCAACCTTGTCGGCGTCTTTGGCCAATGTCTGAAATATCCGGTGACCAAGGACATCATGGATATGGTTATGGAAGGGACCATGTGGCAAAAGGGCACATCCTGGTCTACTACGCATTCACTTGAGAACTTCAAGGCTCTTTTCATCGCCGGATTCGGAACGATCAACTCGCTGCTGCTGATTGTCGCTCTGTCCGTGTTTGCCGTGCGCAAAAAAAGCCGCTCGCTGCCCCATCTGAACTGGATATTTGGCGGCATTGTACTGACACTGTTGTTGCAGGCTTTCGGTATCTATTGGGAATTCCGCTATACCTACTTTGCCTTTACGTTCTTCCTGCTCTTTATCGGAGCCGTCCTTTTGCAGACGGTACCTGGAAGACTGGTCCGAGTAGCGACTGCCGTCCTTCTGAGTCTGCAAGCCTATCAATCCTGGACCGCTTATTTCCAGCACAATCCCGCAGTCGGTTTTGTCATGAAGGGCGACATTCCGCGACAAGGCTACCCGGACAAGTTCGTGCATCTGTATTGGGTAGCGGCGTGGCTGAACCAGAATACGCCGTCCAATGCGGTTATTGCGTTCAACTGGGGCGTGCAACCTTTCTATTATCTGGACCGTACTTTTTATTTCCTTCATGACTGGAATCCTGAAGAAAATATTCAGTTGTTTGATCAGGCGACACAGTTGCAACAGGCATTGCGCCACCGGAATGCCAGCTATCTTGTGTGGAGAAATCAGGATGACAGCGGCTATATCGATCCCAGCAAGTCCAAGGCATTCCGCGCACGCATGAATCATTTCGTTGATGAACTGGAGCGCAGCGGGTGGCTCAGGCAGGTGCATAGCCAGGACGATGTCCGCATTTTTGTCATTCAGAGAGAGGCCTCTTTGCCTTCTCCTGAAGACTCTCCAATAACGCAGCCAAAGTAACTGACCATGTACGATCTGAACGGTAAGAGAATTCTGGTTACCGGCGCTACCGGTTATGTCGGACGCAACCTGGTGAGATTCCTGCTGGCCAAGGGGCACAAGGTCATTGCATGCAGTCGCAATGCTGGTGATGCAACTGCCTTCATGCAAGCTGGTGCGCAACATCGTGTGCTGGACTATGGTGATACTTCCAAGTTGACACAGCAGCTCGCTGACGTTGACGTGATTTTTCATGCCGCGGCCGATCTGCGGAATTGGGGACGCGAAACCGAAGAGCAAAATTTCAATGTCGGTGCTACCGGGCGACTGCTCAAGGCGGGCAGTGGCTGTGTTCAGAGATTCGTTCTGGTAAGTACGGAGGCCGTCTTGTTGGGAACAGGATCAATGCAGGGTCTCACCGAGGGCACTCCCTATCCAGCCGATCCTGTCGGCCAATATGCGCGCTCGAAACAGGCGACCGAGAAGCTGGTCCTGGCAACGGATCCGCACGAGGTGGAATGTGTCAGTGTCAGGCCGCGCATGATCTGGGGAAGAGATGACACGACCATCTTGCCCAAGCTGCAGCAGGCTGTTTCGTCGGGTCGTTTCTTGTGGATCAATCATGGCAACTATCTGACATCCACTACGCATATCGATAATCTTTGCGAGGGCCTCTATCTGGCCGCGGCCCATGGCCGTGCCGGGCGTGCTTATTTCGTGACAGATGGGGAGCCAGTGCTCTTCCGTCATTTTGTGGAATATCAGTTGCGTGGGTCCGAGGACAAGATCAGCGCTCGTTCGCTGCCTCGCTGGTTGGTACTCTGTTTGGCAACTATGGTAGAGACCCTTTGGCGCGTGCTCGCAATCCAATCGCTCCCGCCGATCATGAGATCGCAGGTTTATCTGACGGGCAGTCCTGTCACCATTGATGATTCGCTTGCACGAACTGAACTGGGATATCGTGGTAAAACCTTTGCGCAACTTACGCAACAGCCGTCGCCGGAGCTGTCGGTTGATGAAAGCAAGGCATGATCTTGTTTGGCACCTGTACCTCATTCCGTTCTTGTGATGAAGCCTAATACGTTAAAACGTATCGACAATACGATAGGGCGCATGATGCTCGTGCTGCTGCGCCCAGTCGTTTTTTGTATCGATAAATTCTGCTCCCGCAGAGTCTTTCCTGACCAGCCCAAGAAGATTTCCTTCTTGAAGATACTGGGCGGAGGAAGCTTGCTGATTGCCTACCCGGCAATCCTGAGCATCCGCAAGCAATTTCCGCAGGCGCGACTCATTCTAGTGTGCGCCAAGGAAGTTGCTGTTTACGCGGAGCTGACAGATTTGTTTGACGAGATCGTGCCGATCAACACCGGTTCGATATCGGCGATTGCTCAATCCTCGCTCCGTGCAATCCAGGCCTGTTTCGCCAGCGACTTTTTCGTCAACTACGAGTTGCATTCCAAACTGAGTGCCATATTTGCTGCTCTCACCTGCTCTACCGAGCGTTTTGGTTTGTACCAAGACTGGAATCGTTGGCAGGAACGGTATATCAATCATCCGGTCTTTTATAACTCTGCAACTCCCATTTACGTCGGATATGAGCAGATTGCAAGAAAGACCGGTGCCACTCCGGTTGAGTGGTCTGCCGCATGCAGACATTTCCAGAGTCATCTCGGGTTTCAGCGCGCGGCCAGCGCATCTGCATCTGATAAGTCGACACTGATTGGTGTGGCAGCATTTTGTTCTGCCTTGTACAAGGAACGGCAGTTTTCCAATGAGGAATTCGCGCAGATCCTTGATCGCCATAGTCCCGAGAGCGGTGCCGAAGTCATGATCCTGGGGGGGCGGGCTGATCTGGAGCCCGCTACCGCGCTGGCCGGGGTGATCGAATCGCAACTGCCGTTGTTGTCGGTGAAGAACATGGCCGGAAAGACCTCATTGCGCGACGTGGTGCATCTTTTTGAGCGGTTCACGTTCCTGCTTTCCATCGATTCCGGCCTGAATCACATCGCCAGGCTTCTGCAGATACCGACGATTACCTACTGGGGACCAAGTGACCCGCAGTCACGTCTCAAAGAGATCAATCCGGCTTACGAGAGCGTTTTTTATCAGAAGATTTCCTGTGCGCCCTGTGTGCACCTGATCGACCTGCCTCCATGTGCAGGCAACAATGTTTGCATGAAGCAGTTTGTTCAGCCGCGACTGGCTGAGATTTCGAATGATGGGTGGGAAATATGATGAGTCTGCGAGTGGCAGTGGTGGGGTCTGGGCCTTCCGGTAGTTCTGCTGCCAAAGTATTGATGGATGCCGGAATTTCTGTCGACATGTTCGATGTGGGTGTCGATGCAGCATCGGCTGCGCCGGCCGAACCTGTCCATAAAAAGGAAGGACTCATTCCTCACAAGACCCTGTTTGGCTCCTCTTACATGTACCGCCGTCAGGATGGTCTTGCTCTGCAGGTTTCTGATAATGTCAGCTTCGATACCAGCCACGCAAAGGGGGGGCTTAGTTCTGTGTGGGGTGCAACGGTAGGTGCCACGACCGCGCATGACATCGCCGATTGGCCGGTAAAGATCGAGGATCTTTCCCATCATCTCTCCCAGGTGTTTGAGGATATGAGATTGTCCGCGCGGGCGGATATGCTCGACAGCATTTATCCAATCACCTTGCACGGCACGGAACTACCTTACGAAAATCGTCAAAGTGCCCATATCCTGCGCAAGGTCGCGGAGAACTCAACGGCCTTGCTTGCGGATGAATTGATGGTGGGCAAGGCCAAGCTTGCCATCGACAGTACTCCTGGTTCGCCGACCGCGTGCGTATTGTGTGGCGAGTGCATGACCGGGTGCACGCGGGGCGCGATATTCAATGCCTGGGACAAGGTAGCGTTGCTGAAGAAGCGGCCACAGTTCCGCTATCTGGAAGGGAACATCGTTCATCAGTTTGAGGAACGTGATGATGGCGTCGACCTCATTTTTTCACCGCTGCAAGGCGGCGACCGGCAGCGTGCGGGTTACGATGCCGTGATTCTGGCGGCAGGGTGCATCGACTCTACCAAGATCGCCGACGCGTCGCTCGGATGGACCGGATACGAATACAAGATCCTGGATAGCCAGAAGTTCTATTTCCCGGTCTGGGTGGGCCGTGGTGGCCACAGCTCCATTGATGAGTCCATCTCCCTTGCACATCTTTATGTACAAAGTTTTGATAGCAACAAGAACATCATTCAAGGGCAGCTTTATCCGGGAAAACTGATCGCCCAGACGATTCTGGAACATCTGTTGGGACGGGTGGGCAAGATGTTCGGAAAGCTGATCTCCCCCTTCCTCAATCGCTGCTTTGTGGGCGTGGCCTATTTTTCCTCTAAAGTTTCCGGAAGGATAGGAATCCGTTTCGAGGAAGAGAACAAGATGGTGGTCAGCGGCACTGATAATGTTCGCAGTACGACCGAATTTGACACATTTGCCCGAAAGCTCAGGAAGCACGCAAAACGCACGGGCTTTACCGCTCCCTTCGGACTCAAGATGCGTTCAAAGCTGGGGCATAGCCAGCACTTCGGCGGTACTATCCCGATGAAGGCCAACCCTGCCCGTTACGAATCGGATAGTCTCGGACGGCCCTTTGGCTGCCAAAAGGTATTTATCGTTGACTCCACCGTATTGCCATCCATTCCAGCGACCCCTACCACCGGTCTGGTCATGGCGAACGCAGCGCGCATTGCGACCTGGATCTCTGCCAATCTTCGGAGCCATTGAGACAGGGCACCGGCCCCGTGCTTTGAGCGCAGACCTTAGCTGCAAGCGATTTGTCTGAATGCCTCATCCGGTGTGCAGGGTGGCTGCCATCCGAGTTTGCTGCAGGTCTTCCTGATATCCACCTGCAACGACCCGCACAATCTCTGCGCCACCGCTCCCTTCCCCAGCAACCTCGCCCCGCATTCGAGCACCCGCGCAGGCACGGGGATCAGCCTGGCCGGCCGGCCCAAGGCCTGGCCCATGCGGCGCAACAGCTCGGTGGTCGACAGATCTTCCCCGTCACTGACCAGAAAGATTTCATTGGCTGCCGCCGGGTGATGCATGCACAGCGTCATCAGGTCGACCAGGTTGTCCAGGGCGACCAGGCTGCGGCGGTTGCCGGTGATGGCACCGAGCGGGAGCGGGATCCCCTTTTGCAGCCATCGCATCATGCTCCTGAAATTGGCCTTCACGCCCGGCCCGTAGACCAGCACCGGCCGGATCACCACCACTTCCATGCCCCCCTCGGCAGCCAGGGCCATCAGCGCCTGCTCGGCCTCCATTTTGGAAATGCCATACGCATCGACGGGTGCCGGCGTATCGTCGGCGGTGAACGGGCGTCCCGGCGCAGTCTGCTCGCCATTGACCTTGATCGAGCTGAGAAACACCAGCCGCTTGACGCCCGCGTCCCTGGCCTGTCTTGCCAGCGCAAGACTACCCTCCACATTGACCCGGCGGAACAAGCTCAACGGATCGCCGGCGGTCTCGTTCATCACGTGAACGCGCGCAGCACAATGCACTACCGTATCAATGCCGGTCAGCGCCGCGTGCCAGTTTGTCTGCGGTCCCAGGTCGCCGGTCTCCACCACTTCCACACCAGCAGGCAACAAGCCGCCGGACGCCGCGGTGCGCAGGGCCGCACGCAGAGCGAGATCGGAACGGGGAGCGAGGTGCCGCAGCAATGCGCTGCCGACAAAGCCGGAAGCGCCGGTAACGAGGATACGCATGAAGGAGTGCGGGATCGTGATGGCCAGAAGGGGCTCCATACTAACATCCGATCCGGCTCGCAATGATCCGGAAACACGTCGCGGCCGGACGCCATCGTCCGGACGCGTTGGGCAGTTGCGTCATGCCTGCACAAAAGCCCGGTGGCCATCGTACAATCTCAGCACCAAAATCAAGCCGGCCGTTGGCCTCCGATGCGTCGGCAAATCATCAGGGGAAAATTCATGCGATTCGTGTCGCCGAGAGGGCTGCTCGCCACCCTCCTGTGCAGTCTGTCCTTCGTTGTCCATGCCCAGTTGCCGGCCGCTGCCAGCGCGGCAGCGACGGAATCGGCGGAAGCCCCGTCATTGCCCGTGCGCGAGATTCAGGTCGCCTCCGAAGCCTTCACGCGCGGCGACAAGATTCCTTCCTGGGTGGAACCCATCGAGGTGCCCGCGACGCGACGTACCGAGGCCATCGTCATGCGCCTGTGGGACACACAGTTCCGCGCCGACAGCCAGCCGGTCTTCTACGTCAATCGCGCAGCACAGATCAATGACAGCAGCGCCCTGGCCTCGGCCGGGCAGTTGATCATCGACTTCGTGCCGCAGTATCAGAAAATGCATCTGCACAGCCTGCGCGTGTTGCGCGGCAAAGAAGTGCTGGATCACACCAGCCGGGTGCAGGTGCGTTTCCTGCAGCGCGAGCTGGGCATGGAAAACGGCGTCTTCAGCGGCTCGGTCCAGGCAGTCATGCTGGTGCCGGATCTGCGCGTGGGCGATACGGTGCAATACGCGTATTCGGTCGAAGGCACCAATCCGGTCTTCGGTAGCACCTACGCGAATGAGGCAGGGTGGGACTGGCCCATTCCGGTCGAGTTGCGCAGTGTCATCCTGAGCCATCCTGTCGGCCAGCGCGTGGACTGGAAAATGGTGGGCGAGATCGGCAACACCGATATCCGCCCCGACATCAGCCAAGCCGCCGGCTGGCGCAAGCTTCGCTTCACCGAGCGCGGCATCCGGATCGAGGAACCCGATCGCTGGGTCCCGGCCGACTTCAGCCTGCGTCGTTTGCAGTTCACCAGTTGGGATAGCTGGAACAGCGTGGCCCGCTGGGCCGATGGGCTGTTCCCGCCCGCGCCGGTGCCGGCCGCGCTGCAAGCCCGTCTGGAGCAATGGAAGAAACTACCCACCGACGAGCAGCGGGCCGTGGCGGCCCTGCGTTGGGTGCAGGACGAGATCCGCTACTTCTCCGTCTCCATGGGAGAAAGCTCGCATCGTCCGCACCCGCCCGCCGACGTGGTCCGCGACCGCTACGGTGACTGCAAGGACAAGACCTATCTGCTGGTGACGCTGCTGCGCGCCATGGGGATGAACGCCGTTCCCATCCTGACTTCGCTGGCCGAGCCGCGCACCGTTGCGCGTTATCTGCCCAGTCCTCTGGTCTTCGACCATGTGCTGGTGCGCCTGCGGCTCGATGGTGCGGATTACTACCTGGACCCGACCATGCAGGGACAGTCCGGCTCGCTGAGCAAGCAGGGCAGCGGTGTCGAAGGCGCAGCGATACTGGCGGTGGCACCGGAGACGACTGCCCTGGAGCGCATGCACTGGACTGATGCCGTGGCGCGCAACACCGCCATCCTGGATGAAGTGATCGAGATTCCCGCCCTGGATGCCGATGGCACGCTCAGCGCGACCTGGACCTGGGTCGGCAGTGATGCCGAAACCATGCGCGTGGTCTCCCGCAGCCTGCCGGAAGAGCGCTTGCGCAAGTTCGCACTCGGTGGCTACGAGCGCCGCTATCCCGGTATCGACCTGGTGGCCGTACCGGTGCTGGAGGACGATGCCGCCAACAACCGCGTCATCGCGCGTGCCCGCTTCAAGCTGCCCAAGCCGGCCAAGGCCTATCCGGATGGGTGGGTGGTCAAGTATGGCGCCAGCATCATGCAGGGCATCTATGATCTGCCGCGCAACTTCAAGCGCAGCTACCCGGCCAAGGTCTCGCGTGCCCCTTACCGCCTGCGTTACACCTTGCGCATGGTCTGGCCTTCCAATGTCTCGATGATGCGCGATCCGCTCGAACGCAACCTGCGCAACGAGTTCTTCACGTATTCGACCAAGCGGGTCTTCCGGGGCAACGTGCTGCAGGTCGAGCGCAGCCTGGAAGTGCTCAAGGAGACCGTCACTCCTGACGAGCTGCTGGCACTCAACAGCGCGCTGCAGCAGCTGGAATCGATCACGGCGCAAGGCGAATTCGTGGAGCGCGAGGCGATCAAGACGAGCGGCTTCATGGGCATGGGCGGCAGCACGCTCAAGGACACCGTGCGCCGTCGCCTGCAGGAGGAACTGGCCGCTTATGACCGCGTCATTGCCGCTGGCCGCCTGCGTGGCAATGACCTGGTCGAGGCTTTGTGCCGCCGCGCCGAAGTGCGCGCCGAGATGGACGAGCCGGCCAAAGGGATGGCCGACGCCGAAGAGGCCGTGCGCCAGGGACCGTCCAATCCCCGTGCCTGGGAGTGCCGCGGCCACGTCGCGCGTGACAGCCGTGATTTTGCACGCAGCATTCCCGATTACACACGGGCACTGACCCTGGGTGGCAATGAAGGCTCGCTGTACCAGTCGCGCGGGATCTCGCGCTTCTTCATGGGCAAGTACCAGGAGGCACTGGCCGATTTCACGCAGTCGGTTCTGATTTCCAAGGATGACGCCGAGTCCCGCCATTATGTGTTGCTGTGGCAAGGTCTGGCGGCGCGGCGAACCGGCCAGGCACCCAGTGCAGAGCTGCTGCAGGCGGCGCGTGGCAAGGGCAGCGACGATGTCTGGCCGAACCCGCTGCTGGCGCTGGTGGCCGGCAGCCTCGGCGAGGACGGCGTGCTTCAGGCAGCGCAACGCAAGCAGGGCGATGACAAGGACATGGCACTGACCGAAGCCTGGTTCTTCATCGGCCAGATGCGCCTGGCCAGCGGCAATGTCGCGGCCGCACGGGAGGCGTTTGAGAATGCGCGCAAGCCGGGCGTGAGCGTCTATCTCGAATACCAGGCGGCGGGCTGGGAGTTGGCACGCCTGGAACAGGCGGCCAGCAAGTAGCGCCGCAGAACTGGATCGCGAAGGAAAAAAAAGAGCAGACCCTCAGGTCTGCCGT
>NZ_DBIC01000113.1:0-2556 GCF_002296545.1 Herbaspirillum sp. UBA812
CTATGACATCAATGCCTTGATCGTCGCTGGCCGCCGCGCCGGTGCGCTGGCCATTCCGCTGGTCAAGGAATTGCAGCGCACGGTCGCCCTCTACAGCGAAGAAGCCGCCACCCACGTGCACTGGGGCAGCACCAGCCAGGACGTGCTGGATACGGCCATGGTGCTGGTCACGCGCGAGGCGCTGCGGCTGGTCGATGGCGAACTGGACCAGCTGGCGCATCGCCTGCTGGACCTGTCGCAATCCCATCTCGATACGCCGGTCCTGGCGCGCACGCTGATGCAACCGGCGCAAGTCACCAGCCTGGGCTTGAAGTTCTGCAACTGGGCCGCGCCCCTGCTGCGCTCGCGTGCGCAGCTGCAGGCACTGGCCGAACGCGCCCTGCAGCTGCAACTGGGCGGCGCAGTAGGCACGCTGGCCGTGCTGGGCGAGAAGGGTCCGGCCGTGGCCGCACGGATGGCTGCGGCGCTCGGCTTGAAGACACCCGATGCCGCGTGGCATACCCAGCGCGACGAATGGATACGCCTGGGCACCGAGATGGCCGTGCTGGCCGGCAGCCTGGGCAAGATCGCGACCGACCTGTCGCTGATGGCGCAGGGCGAAATCGCCGAGCTGGCCGAGCCTTCCGGCAATGGCCGTGGCGGATCATCGGCGATGCCGCACAAGCGCAATCCGGTGTCGTCCATGATCGCCCTGGCCGCTGCCGCCCGTGCGCCGCAACAGGCCGCTGCGCTGCTGGGGGCGATGTCGCAACAGCACGAACGGGGGCTGGGCAACTGGCAGGCCGAACTGGCCGAATGGCCGGGCTTGTTCCTGGGCGTGCATGGGGCCTTGCGTGCGCTCAATGACGCGTTTGCCGCACTGGTGATCGATGAGGCGCGCATGTTGCGCAACATCGATGCGCTGCAGGGGCTGGTGTTTGCCGAATCCGCATCAATTGCACTGGCGGGCGTGATCGGCCGTCCGCGTGCGCACAGTCTGCTGGAGCAGCTCACGCGCAAGGCCGTGGCCGATGGCGCGCAACTGGTCGATGTGCTGGTCGATGCCGTGCAGGCCGATGCGCAGCTGGCCAAGGAAATCGACCTGGCCATGTTGCGCGGGCTGTTCGATCCGGTGCAGGCGACGCGGCCTGCGCGCCGTATTGCTGAAGGGCAGCTTGAACATTTGCGCGCGATGCTGGCGCGCTGAACCACTGATTTCTCCACCTCCCTCCACATCACGAGACAAAAGAGAATACCTCATGAGCTACGATCCGCTGGACCATGATTTCGAGCGCGGCATGCGCAATCGCCGCAGTGTGCTGGGCGACCAATGGGTTGACCGTTCGGTAGCCAACGCCACCAACTTCAATGCCGATTTCCAGAACCTGATCACGCGCTTTGCCTGGAATGAAATCTGGGGCCGTCCCGGGCTGGACCACAAGACCCGGCGCATCATCGTGCTGGCCATCACCATTGCCTTGGGGCGCTGGGAAGAATTTGAACTGCATGTGCGCGCCGGGCTGACCGCTGATCCGGCTACGCGGTTGACGCCGGATGAGATGAAGGAAGTGATGATTCAGGCTTCGGTTTATGCGGGTGTGCCGGCGGGCAATACGGCGTTCACGCATGCGCAGAAGATCCTGCGTGAAGTGGGTGAGCAGATCGGTTACGCGGTGGTGCCGCAGGCGCCTGCTGCCAGCGTGCATCCGGGGGTGGGGCGTGAGGGACGTACCTCGTCTTCCCCGGCGTTGCATTACACCTTGCGTGAGCCGCGCAATGGCAAGGCGCCGCGGCATACGGTGGTGCTGTCGCATGCGCTGGGGACCGACCTGATGATGTGGGACGGACTGGCCAATCTGCTGGCGGCCGATTGCCGGGTGATCGCTTACGATCATCGCGGGCATGGCAGTTCAGAGAAGATCGACGGGCTCTACAGCATGGCGGACCTGGCCGATGATGCAGCGCGCTTGTTGCGGGAGCTGGATACCGGGCCGGTGGTGTGGGTGGGCTTGTCCATGGGGGGCATGGTGGGGCAGGAGCTGGCCTTGCGCCATCCGGGGCTGGTGCGGGCACTGGTGCTGGCCAACACCACCTCCGCCTATCCTGAGGCGGCGCGCGAGGTTTGGCAGCAGCGGATTGCTACCGTGCGGACTCAGGGGATCGAGGTGATTGCGGATGCGGTCATGGGGCGGTATTTCCATGAGGGGTTCCGGGCTGCTCAGGCGGCTACCGTGGCGCGCTATCGTCATCGGCTGGTCACTACCGATGCGGTGGGATATGTGGGGTGCTGTCATGCTGTGGGGACTGTCGATACTTCTTCCCGGTTGGGGGCCATTCTTGTCCCTACGCTCGTGATAGCAGGGGAGCTGGATCAGGGGACGCCGGTTGCCATGGCTCAGGCATTGGTGGACGGTATCGCTGGCTCCCGGCTTGAGGTCATTGCCGATGCGTCTCATGTCAGTGCTGTTGAGCAGCCTGTTGTGTTTGCTGAGCTTGTTTGCGGGTTTATTGGCGGGCTTTGATGGCTTTAGGTTTAGGGCGTAGTCTGCACAGAATTCCTTCCTGCGCTCTAGCTTA
>NZ_DBIC01000198.1:0-305 GCF_002296545.1 Herbaspirillum sp. UBA812
CGATGGCTGCAGGCGCAGCCCTTGATCGCGCCATCGCCCTCGCGGAGGCCTGCTGCGTTAGACTACGGCCTTTGGTGAACGCGCCTTGCAATCCGGCGCTGCGCCCGCATCCTGATGACTATGAACTTTATTTCCCTGGCCGCCCTGTGGCCGTCTTCTTTGCCTGTTGATTCCCGTTGCCTGCAGGAGGCTGCCCATGGCTGACCTGTTCGCGCAAGAACCGACCGCGCCGCTGGCGGAGGCCCTGCGGCCCAAGACGCTGGACGAGGTGATCGGGCAGTCACACCTGCTGGGTGAAGGCAAGC
>NZ_DBIC01000198.1:606-2544 GCF_002296545.1 Herbaspirillum sp. UBA812
AAGGCAAGCCGCTGCGCCTGGCCTTCCAGTCCGGCAAGCCACATTCGATGATCTTTTGGGGCCCGCCGGGCGTGGGCAAGACCACGCTGGCGCGGCTCACGGCCACCGCCTTCGATTGCGAATTCATTGCGCTCTCGGCAGTGTTCTCGGGCGTGAAGGATATCCGCGCGGCCATGGAACAGGCCGAGCAGAATCTGGCGATGGGCAAGCACACCATCCTGTTCGTCGATGAAATCCACCGCTTCAACAAGTCGCAGCAGGATGCGCTGTTGCCCTATGCAGAAAGCGGGCTGGTGACCTTCATCGGTGCCACTACCGAGAATCCTTCCTTCGAGGTCAATTCGGCGCTGCTGTCGCGTGCGCAGGTCTACGTGCTGAAGTCGCTCACCGATGAGGAGCTCAAGCAGCTGCTCAAGCGTGCGCAGGACAAGGCGCTGGGCGATCTCCAGTTCGACGGCCAAGCCACGGAAACCATCATCGGTTACGCCGATGGCGATGCGCGGCGTTTCCTGAACCTGCTGGAGCAGACCCAGACCGCCGCGCACACTACCGGTACCCAGGTGGTGACGGCGGAATTCCTGCAGAACGCCTTGACGCTCAACAGCCGCCGGTTCGACAAGGGCGGCGACAATTTCTACGATCAGATTTCAGCGCTGCACAAGTCGGTGCGCGGTTCGCATCCGGATGCCGCGTTGTACTGGTTGACGCGCATGCTCGACGGCGGAGCTGATCCGCGCTATCTGTCGCGGCGCATCGTGCGCATGGCCTGGGAAGACATCGGCTTGGCCGACCCGCGCGCCATGCAGATCGCCAACGATGCCGCGCTGACCTATGAGCGGCTGGGCAGCCCCGAGGGTGAACTGGCGCTGGGGCAGGCGGTGATCTACCTGGCGGTGGCGGCCAAGAGCAATGCCGGCTATAACGCGTACAACGCTGCGCGCGCTTTCGTGAAGCAGGACAAGAGCCGCGAAGTGCCGGTGCATCTGCGCAATGCGCCGACCAAGCTGATGAAGGAATTGGGGTATGGGCATGAATATCGGTATGCCCATGATGAGCCCAATGCTTATGCGGCGGGGGAGACTTATCTGCCGGACGGTATTGCCGAGCCGGGGTGGTATCAGCCTGTACCGCGGGGGGTGGAAATCAAGATTGGTGAGAAGTTGATGACGCTGCGCCAGTGGGATGAAGACGCGCGCAAGAACTGAGGAGAAAACTTCACGATCTCGACCCTTGACCTTGTTCTCGATATTTTTTGAGTCGAATCTAGAAGATATTCTGTAATCACCGACAATAGACCTCATCTGTTGCCTGTTGCAGGCATGTTTAACGAAGTTGTCATATTTCGTCACTAGGATCCGCCCATTATGTGAATTTCCTTCACTTCAAGGCCGGAGGCTCAATGGGTGTCGAAACGTGGAATGACGGTTATGTTCATATCTGGGAAGGTACGACCGATCGCAAAGTACATTTGACCGGTTCCGGTCACCACTCGGTGTACACGACAAATTACGCCATCACCTATTTGAGCATCTGGGATGGAGCCGGCAATGATGACATTTCTGTCGGTGCGCTCAACACCACCATTTACGCCAATTCAGGCAATGACCGCTATGTCATCGAATCCGGCATCAATGCCACGATCGAGAGCGGTGCCGGGTTCAAAAACATCGCAACCAATTATCTGGCCGGATCGCTCAATATCTTTGAGTCTGACTGGTGGAGCCAGCGCCAGGTCAACGTGTCGGCGTGGTACAGCTACGTCCAGTGCGGCAATGGCAACGACTCGATTTCGGCATACGGGCTGTCCCAGGCGATTGTGGAAGATGCGGGGGGCAATAACACGCTGGCATTGAGCGGCGGTGGTTATCTCAAAGCGGATCTGGGCTTTGGAAGCATCAAGAACGGGACCGATACAGTTCATCTCTACACGGGCTGGAT
>NZ_DBIC01000048.1:0-15734 GCF_002296545.1 Herbaspirillum sp. UBA812
TGGTCGGTTCGTCCAGCAGCAGCACGTCGGGGTTGCCGACCAGGCCGCAGGCCAGCGCCACGCGTTTCTTCATGCCGCCGGAGAGCTCGCCGATGCGGGCATCGCGGTTCAGGTTCAGCTTGTCCAGGGTGGTCTCGACCTTGTTGCCGATGGACCAGGCGTCGGCCGCATCCAACACGGTCTGGATCTGGTGCATGCGTTCCAGCAGGGCGTCGTCGTTGTCACCGCCGAACTGGCCGGTAATGGCTTCGTATTCGGCCAAGAGCGCCGGCAGCTCGCCCAGGCCTGAGGCCACGGCGTCGAAGACGGTCATCTCTTCCGGGAAATGCGGTTCCTGGTCGACGTAGGCGATCTTCAGGTTCTGCTGCATCACCAAGAGGCCATCATCGAGCTTGGAACGGCCGGCGATGATCTTCAGCAGCGAGGACTTGCCGGTGCCGTTGCGGCCGATCAGGCCGATGCGTTCGCCGGTCTCCAGCGAGAATTCGGCGTGATCCAGGAGGGCAACGTGGCCGAAGGCCAGTTGTGCGTCGGAGAGGGAAATGACTGCCATAGCGTGCGTGATCTGCGTGAATGCGTCGGCCCAAGCCGCGCAGGATGAATGCGAAAGGCGCTTGATGCAGGAAAAAGCGCGAGAGCGGCATTGTACCGACTGCGCCGCACAAATGCTGATTTAAGCGCGCCCTTGCCCCTTTCGATGGGCCGGAACGGCTGCGGCTTGCACTTTGGCAACGGGATTGATGAAAAATAACGACAAAAGCTCGAAATTCCCCGTCGTCCGGGCGCCATGTTACAACTGGTTAAGCATTGCCCGTGGCGGGCACGCCGGGCCGGCGGTGCGATGCGGTAAGATAGCGCATTCCGATTCCCGCTCATCCCATGCCTTTTTCCTCTTTGCCGGACCTGCGCCGCCAGCGCGGCTTCCTCAATCCCAACATCGCCAAGTTCATCGGTCTGTCCATCCTCGGTCTCGGCGTCGCCGCTGCCCTGCTGGTGGTGTATGCACTGATCTTCATCAACCCGCGCCTGCCTTCGCTGGACCTGATCACCGACTACCGTCCCAAGGTGCCGCTGCGCATCTGGTCCGAGGACAAGGTCCTGCTCGGCGAGTTTGGTGAAGAAAAGCGCAGCCTGGTCAAACTGGAAGATATCCCGGCCGACATGAAGAATGCCGTGCTGGCCATCGAGGACTATCGTTTCTATGAGCACGGCGGCATCGACTGGATCGGCATCGCCCGCGCCCTGGCCACCGACGTGCTGCGCGGCAGTGCCTCGCAGGGGGCCAGCACCATCACCATGCAGGTGGCGCGCAACGTGTTCCTGACCAAGGAAAAAACCTTCTCCCGCAAGCTCTACGAAGTGCTGCTGGCCAACAAGATCGAACATGCCCTGACCAAGGACCAGATCCTGGAGGTCTACATGAACCAGATCTACCTGGGCCAGCGCGCCTTCGGCTTCGCCGCCGCCGCCCGCACCTACTTCGGCAAGGACCTGAAGGATATTTCCCTGGCCGAAGCCGCCATGCTGGCCGGTCTGCCCAAGGCGCCCTCGGCCTACAACCCCATCGTCAATCCCAAGCGCGCGCACATCCGCCAGCAATACATCCTGCAGCGCATGATGGAAGTGGGCTTCATCACCAAGGCGCAATATGAAAAGGCCGCCAAGGAAGAACTGAAGGTCCGCGCACCGGGCAGCCAGTACAGCATCCACGCCGAATACGTGAACGAAATGGTGCGCCAGATGGTGTACGCGCAGTACAAGGAAGACACCTACACCCAGGGCTTCAACGTCTACACCACCGTCAATGCGGCCGATCAGCAGGCGGCCTACCTGGCCGTGCGCAAGGGCGTGATGGATTACGACCGCCGCCACGGCTATCGCGGTCCGGAAGAAACCATCGAACTGCCCGCCAATGCCGAAGACCGCGCCTCGGCCATCGACGACGTCATGGACGACCATCCCGACAACGACGACATCCTGGCCGCCGTGGTGGTGGCCGCCAGCCCCAAGCAGATCGATGCGGTGCTGCGCAGCGGCGACAAGATCAGCATCAAGGGCGAAGCCCTGCGCTTCGTGGCCGCGGCCCTGTCGGAGAAGGCCAAGAAGGAGATCCGCATCGCGCCGGGTGCCCTGATCCGCGTGATGCAGGATGCCAAGCAGAACTGGCAGGTGGTGCAGTTGCCGCAGGTGGAAGCGGCGCTGGTCTCGGTGGTGCCGCAGGATGGCGCCATCCGCGCCCTGGTGGGGGGTTTCGACTTCACCCAGAACAATTTCAACCACGTCACCCAAGCCTGGCGCCAGCCGGGTTCGACCTTCAAACCCTTCATCTATTCGGCTGCATTGGAGAAGGGTTTTGCACCGGCCTCCATCGTCAACGATGCCCCGGTCTCCTATCCGGCCGGCCCCGGCCAGCCGAACTGGGAACCCAAGGATGACGAAACCCCGGCCGGTCCCATCACCGTGCGCACTGCCCTGCAGAAGTCGGTGAACCTGGTGGCCATCCGCACGCTGGACTACATTGGCGTGCCCTATGCCAAGGACTTCATCACCGGCACCTATGGCTTCGATGCCGACAAGGTCCCGCCCTACCTGCCCATGGCGCTGGGTGCAGGGCAGACCAATCCGCTGCAGCTGTCTGCCGCCTACTCGGTGTTTGCCAATGGCGGCTACAAGATCCAGCCCTACCTGATCTCGCAGATCACCGATGCGCGCGGCAAGGTGCTGTCCAAGGCGGAGCCGCTGATCGTGGGCAATGGCGCACCGCGCGTGGTCTCGGAACGCAACAGCTACATGATGACCAGCATGCTCAAGGCGGTGGCCCAGGGCGGCACCGGTGCGCGCAGCAACAGCATCGGCCGCACCGACCTGGCCGGCAAGACCGGTACCACCAATGATGCCGTCGATGGCTGGTTCGCCGGTTACCAGCGCACTTTGGCCACCGTGGCCTGGATGGGCTATGACCAGCCCAAGAGCCTGGGCAGCAAGGAATTCGGCGCACAGCTGGCGCTGCCGATCTGGGTCGACTACATGGCCAAGGCCTTGAAGGGGGTGCCGCAGTTCGACCTGCCGGTGCCGGAAGGCATCCGCTTCATCGATGGCGAGCCCTATTACGACAACTTCACGCCCAACAACGGCCTGGTGACCAATGTGGGCGTGACGGTGGTGGATGCGATCTCGAACTTCTTCGGCTGGACACCCAGCCAGACTCCGGCCGCACCGGGCAACGCGCAACCGGCACCGAACGTGCCGGGTACCTCGCAGGGAGCGCCGGCGGCAGCGCCTGGCGGCTCGGCAAACCGGCCTCAGAGCGAGAGCGCAAGACGCTTCCTGGACAATACCAACCAGGGTCATTGAGGCAATGCCAGGCCACTGGCCTGGCAACTTCATTGAGCCAATCGGCAGCACGAAAAAAACGGGCACTTCCGAAGAAGTGCCCGTTTCCTTTTGTCTGGTGCCCCCGACACGGATCGAACGTGTGACCTATCCCTTCATACCACTATGGCTTTCGCCACCATCAGATACATGAACGTCGTGTAACCGGATGTTTGTAGTCTGGACTATACCTTGGCCATGGACCCTGCCCTGACGGCAAGGTCGGAAGGCCGGAGCCGTCTAGTCTCTACACCTTCCGGCTTCCGAGGAAACCGGCTTGGCTCGGTATTGCCAGCAGCCGCTGCAGACGGAACTGCATGCGCTGTCAGGGTTCACCGACTTTGACTCCATTCAGGCGGTGCCTTTCGGCATCCGCTGCCCAATTTGACTTAGGAGGGGATCGCTCTATCCACTGAGCTACGGGGGCAAACAAGGCCGCTATTGTATCCGCTGCGCCCGGCCTTGCAAAGCCGCAAGCGCGGCGCGCGCATGGACTACAATAGGCCGATGCGCTTGCCCACAACAAATATGAAGAAGCTTGCAGCCGCCGCCCTGGGGACACTGATCGCGGGCGGCGCAGCCATGGCCCAGACGCCCGCGGACAAGCCGCGCGCCATACCGGGCATGGCCGAACGCATGGCCGCCTGCATCGCCTGCCATGGCAAGGAAGGGCGCGCCACGGCCGATGGCTACTATCCGCGCATCGCCGGCAAGCCGGAGGGCTATCTGCTGAACCAGCTGCAGAGTTTCCGCGATGGCCGGCGCCGCTATCCGATGATGAATTACCTGCTGGGCCATCTTTCTGACGATTACCTGCAGCAGATCGCCCTGTTCTTCGCCGACCAGCATCCGCCCTATCCGCCCCCGGTGCCGGCCGATGTGAGCGCCACGGTGCTGGAACGCGGACGCCTGCTGGTCAGCCAGGGCAAGCCAGCCCAGGGCATTGCGGCCTGCGCCAGTTGCCACGGTGCCGGGTTGACCGGCGTGCAGCCCGGCATTCCGGGATTGCTGGGCCTGCCGCGCGACTACATCAATGCGCAACTGGGCGCCTGGCGCAATGGCGAACGCACCGCCAAGGCACCCGATTGCATGGGCGAGATCGCCAGGGCATTGAGCCCGGAAGAAATCAATGCAGCCAGCAGCTGGCTGTCCTCCCAGCCGGTCCCGGCGGACTATGCGCCTGAGCGCGTGCTGCCCAAACCGTTGCCGGTGGCCTGCGGCAGCATGCCGGGTTCCTCCGCCAGTGCAGGAGCGGCACGATGAACCGGACCTTGCGCCTGGGACTGGGGATCCTGCTGGGCAGCGTGCTGGCCGTGGTGGCGCTGGCCGGCGGCGTGATCGCCTGGCAAAGCCTGCGCAGTGAAGATCCTGGCGTGGTCGTCCCGGTGACCGACCATCAGGCGCAGCTGGCCAAGGGCCAGTACCTGGCGCGCGCCGGAAATTGCATGGCCTGCCACACCGTGCGCGGCGGCGCGGCCTATGCCGGGGGACGCGCCCTGCCGACGCCCTTCGGCACGATCTACACCACCAACATCACACCCGATCGCGCCAACGGCATCGGTGACTGGAGCGCCGACGATTTCTGGCGTGCCCTGCACCACGGACGCGGACGCGACGGCCGTTTCCTCTTTCCGGCTTTCCCCTACACCAGCTATACCCAGCTCAGCCGCGAAGACAGCGACGCCCTGTTCGCCTGGCTGCGCACGCTGCCCCCCGTAAATCAGCCCAATCGTTCACATGATTTGCGCTTCCCTTACGACCAGCGCCCGCTGCTGGGGCTATGGCGTGCATTTTTCTTCACACCGGCTGTATACCAGCCTGATCCGGCGCGCTCCGCCCAGTGGAATCGCGGTGCCTACCTGGTGCGCGGCGCTGGCCATTGCAGCGCCTGCCACAGCGCCCGCAACGTGGTGGCGGCCAGCATCGCACCGCTGGATCTGGCCGGCGGCATGATCCCCGCGCTGGACTGGTATGCACCGCCCCTGCATGGTGGCGAACACGGCCTGGGCGGCTGGAGCGAAGCCGACATCGCCGCCCTGCTCAGGACCGGCGTCTCGCCGCGCGGCACCTCGCTGGGACCGATGTCGGAAATCGTCGGGCGCAGCCTGCAGTATCTGAACGACGAGGACATCAATGCCATGGCGGTCTACCTGAAGTCGCTGCCGGCCCAGCCCCTGCCCGCTGCCAGCGCCGCCGCGCAGCCGGAGCCCGCCGAGGCAGAACGCATCCTCAAACAGGGCAAGAAGCTCTATGGGGAGTTGTGCGTGGACTGCCACGGCGGCAAGGGTCAAGGCAGTGCACCGGACTATCCGCCGCTGGCCGGCAATCACGCCATTGGCGGACCGCAACCGGTCAATGCCATTCGCGCGGTGCTCAACGGCGGTTTCCCGCCGTCGACGGCCGGCAATCCCTATCCCTTCGGCATGCCGCCCTTCGGCCCGCAACTGAGTGACCAGGAAGTGGCAGCATTGGTCTCCTATGTCCGCAACAGCTGGGGCAACCAGGGAGGATTCGTCTCGGCTTCTGAGGTGAACCGTTATCGCAGCGTGCCGCTCGACTGAGCAGACGCAAAAAAGGCGACCCGGAGATCGCCTTTTCATTCATCTTGCTGGCAGCGGGTAGCTCACCTCACTGCTCGGCGCTCAGCTTGTAACCCATCCCGCGCACCGTCTGCACGTAATGCGCCAGATCGCCCAGCGACTTGCGCAGCCGCATGATGTGCACATCCACCGTGCGTTCCTCGATGAAGGTATGGTCACCCCAGACCTTGTCCAGCAACTGGGCGCGCGAGAAGATGCGTTCCGGATGCGCCACCAGATAGCGCAGCAGCTTGAATTCGGCCTGGTCCAGCGCCACCGCCCGGCCCGCCACCGCCACCTGGCGGCGTTCGACGTCGATGCTGATGTCGCGGTATTTGAGCGCCTGGCTGCCGATCTCCGGCGCCTTTCGGCGCAAGAGGGCCTGCACGCGCGCCACCAGTTCCTTGGGAGAGAACGGCTTGGTCACGTAATCATCCGCACCTTCGTTCAAGCCCTTGACCTTGTCTTCTTCCATGCCCTTGGCGGTGAGCATGATGACCGGCAGCGCCGCCGTGCGCTGGTCGCGCCGCAGCTCGGAAAGCAGCACCAGGCCGGAGCTGTCGGGCAGCATCCAGTCCAGCAGCACGACATGAGGCAGCGACTCGGCAATGAGCTTGCGGGCCTGGGCCACGTCGGTGGCGATCGTGGTGGCAAAGCCCGCGCCCTGCATCGTGAAGCGCAACAGCTCCGCGATGCTGGGTTCGTCTTCGACCATCAGGATATGAGGGAGCTCTTTTGACATCGTCCTTGGATCCGCAACAACTGACTCAGAGCACCTTGGCCGCGATACGCTGGGCCATGCTGCGCGCCAGCTCGGCTTCCTGCGCCTCCACCATCACGCGGATCAGCGGCTCGGTGCCGGACGGACGCAGCAGCACGCGGCCGCGCTCGCCCAGTTCTTCTTCCACGGCGGCCTGTTCGGCTTGCAGCGCGGTGTTGGACTTCCAGTCGTAGCCGGCAGGAATCTTCACATTGATCAGCGATTGCGGATACAGGGTGATGTCGCCGGTCATCTGGGCCAGGGTCTGGCCGGCGCGCTTCAAGGCACACAGCACCTGCAGCGCCGAGACGATGCCATCGCCGGTGGTGTGCTTGTCCAGCGCCAGCAGGTGGCCGGAGCCTTCGCCGCCGAGCAGCCAGCCCTTTTCCTGCAGCACTTCCAGCACGTAGCGGTCGCCCACCTTGGCACGTGCGAAGGGCACGCCCATCTTCTTGAAGGCCACTTCCAGGGCCATGTTGGTCATGAGGGTACCGACTGCGCCATCGACCGCGCCGCTGCTCAGGCGGTCCTTGACCATCAGGTAAAGCAGTTCATCACCGTTGTAGATACGGCCGCTGCCATCGACCATGATGAGACGGTCGGCATCACCATCGAGCGCAATGCCGAGGTCGGCGCGGTATTCGCGGACAGACGCCACCAGCGACTTGGGGGCGGTGGCGCCGCAATCCTCGTTGATGTTCAGGCCATCGGGCTGGTTGCCGATGGTGATGACTTCCGCACCCAGCTCATGGAATACGTGCGGGGCGATGTTGTAGGCCGCGCCGTTGGCACAGTCCACCACCAGGCGCATGCCGCGCAGGTCCATGGCACTGGGGAAGGTGCTCTTGCAGAATTCGATGTAGCGGCCGGCCGCATCCGACAGGCGGCGCGCCTTGCCCAGCTTCTCGGAGGGGACGCACTCCATGGGCTGCTCCAGCGCCGCTTCGATATCCGCCTCGACCTGGTCGGGCAGCTTGTTGCCCTTGGCAGAGAAGAACTTGATGCCGTTGTCGTGATAGGGATTGTGCGAGGCCGAGATCACCACACCCGCCGAGAGACGCTGGGCACGGGTCAGGTAGGCCACGGCCGGGGTCGGCAGCGGGCCGGCCAGCCAGACGTCCACGCCGGCAGCGGCGAAGCCGGCTTCCAGCGCGGCTTCCAGCATGTAGCCGGAGATCCGGGTGTCCTTGCCGATCAGCACCGTGGGACGGGCCACGCCATCCTTGGACTTGGCCAGGACCTTGCCGGCCGCATAGCCCAGGCGCATGACGAAATCCGGTGTGATCGGGGCCACGCCCACGCGACCGCGCACGCCATCGGTGCCGAAGTATTTTCCTGCCATGTTGGTCCCTTATCGCTTAATGCTTAACGCTTCTGCTGATTGATGTCTTGCAGGCCCGGCGAGCGCGCCGGCCTGTTTCCCATGAAATCTGTTGTCGTGCTTGAGTTTCGATCACGTTCGCGCACGTACCGCGGCCTGCATCAAAGGTCGCCGCGTCCTGCCTGCCACATGGCCAGCGCGTCGACCGTCTCGGCCACATCGTGCACGCGGATGATCATCGCCCCCTGCTGCGCCGCCGCCAGCGCCGCACCGATACTGCCGGCCATGCGGCGTTCCAGCGGCTTGCCGGTGACCGCACCGATCATGGACTTGCGCGACATGCCGGCCAGCAGCGGCAGATCCAGCGTGTCGATCAATCGGCGCGTGTTCCTGAGCAAAGCCAGATTATGCTCCACAGTCTTGCCAAAACCAAAACCGGGGTCGATGCAAATCCGTTCACGTCCGATACCGGCCGCCTTCATCAGGCCGACCTGGGTCTGCAGGAATTGCTCGACCTCGGTGACCACATCTTCATATCGGGGTTCTTGCTGCATGGTCTGGGGCTGGCCTTGCATATGCATCACGCACAGGCCGGCTTCGCTGTCCTTGACCGCATCGATGGCCCCCTCGGCACGGAAACCGTTGATGTCGTTGATCATGTCCACCTCGGCGACCAGCGCTTCGCGCATGACGGCCGGCTTGTAGGTATCCAGCGACAGGGGCTTGCCGCAGTCGCGCAGGGCGTAGATCACCGGCATGACGCGCTGCAGCTCTTCCTGCAGCGACAGCGGCGCAATGCCGGGGCGGGTGGACTCGCCACCGATGTCAATGATGTCGACGCCGTCGGCAATCATCTGTTCGGCATGGGTCAGGGCCAGTTCCAGCGAATGATGGCGACCGCCATCGGAGAAGGAATCGGGCGTCACGTTGAGGATGCCCATGACCAGCGGCCGGCGGCCAGGCTGGACCGGCAGGCGGAACCTGCCGCATTTGAGGAAAGCTTGCGTCATCTTGCTGTGGTGGGTGATGCGGATGAATTGCCCGAGGTGGCGGCCCTATGCATGCTGCCGCGCACCATCGCTGTGCGGCAGCATGATACACCGCCGATGGACCGCCTTTACACTTTTGTCCGGCAGGGGCGCCATCGGCTGCACGCTTTTTCATCTGCCAAATTCATTCGCCAAATAAAAAAGGTGAGGATTTCTCCTCACCTTCATCGAGTCTGCGGCTTCAGGCATTCACGCCCTGCGCCTTGCGCTGCACGCCTCAGGCCGGGGCAGTGGCGTTGGGCGAGACGTCGCCGGAACGGTTGTTGTCCGAGGGCGACTTCTTGGCCGGGACACCATTGCGCGGCGGACGCGGTTCGTCGCCATTCATGATGTCGTTGACCTGATCAGCGTCCAGGGTTTCCCATTCCAGCAGGGCCTTGGCCATGACGTCGACCTTCTCGCGGTTCTCTTCCAGCAGGCGGCGGGCCAAGGCGTATTGCTCGTCCAGGATGCTGCGGATTTCAGCGTCCACCTTTTGCTGGGTGGCTTCGGAGACGGTCTTGGACGACATGCGGCCGAAGTAGGCATCCTGCTCCGAATCTTCATACACCATGGTGCCCAGGGTCACGGACATGCCATAGCGGGTAACCATGGCGCGGGCCAGCTTGGTGGCGCGCTCGAAGTCGTTGGAGGCGCCGGTGGACATCTGGTGCATGAAGATTTCTTCAGCGATACGGCCACCGAAGAGGATCGAGATCTCTTCCAGCATCTTGTCCTTGTACATGTTCACGCGGTCATGTTCCGGCAGCTGCCAGGTCAGGCCCAGAGCATAGCCACGCGGCATGATGGTGACCTTGTGAACCGGATCGGCCTTGGGCAGCAGCTTGGCGACGACGGCGTGGCCGGACTCGTGGTAGGCGGTGTTGCGGCGTTCTTCCTCGCGCATCACGGCCGACTTGCGTTCCGGACCCATGACGATCTTGTCCTTGGCATCTTCGAAGTCCTGCATTTCCACCAGGCGCTTGTTGCGGCGCGCAGCGAACAGGGCCGCTTCGTTGACCAGGTTGGCCAGGTCGGCGCCGGAGAAACCGGGGGTGCCACGGGCCAGGATGTCGGCCTTGACGTCAGGGGCGATGGGCACCTTGCGCATGTGGACGTAGAGGATCTGTTCGCGGCCACGGATGTCAGGCAGGCCGACCATCACCTGGCGGTCGAAGCGGCCCGGACGCAGCAGCGCCTTGTCCAGCACGTCGGCACGGTTGGTGGCAGCGATCACGATGACGCCGGAGTTGGCTTCGAAGCCGTCCATCTCCACCAGCATCTGGTTCAGGGTCTGTTCGCGTTCGTCGTTGCCGCCGCCCATGCCGGCACCACGATGGCGGCCGACGGCGTCGATTTCGTCGATGAAGATGATGCAGGGAGCGTGCTTCTTGGCGTTCTCGAACATGTCGCGCACACGGGAGGCACCGACACCGACAAACATTTCCACGAAGTCCGAACCCGAGATGGTAAAGAACGGCACCTTGGCTTCGCCGGCGATGGCGCGGGCCAGCAGGGTCTTACCGGTACCCGGGGGGCCGACCATCAGCACGCCGTGGGGGATGCGGCCGCCCAGCTTCTGGAACTTGGTCGGGTCACGCAGGAATTCAACCAGCTCCTGGACTTCTTCCTTGGCTTCGTCGCAACCGGCGACATCAGCGAAGGTGACCGAGTTGCTGTTCTCATCCAGCATGCGCGCCTTGGACTTGCCGAAGGAGAACGCGCCGCCCTTGCCGCCGCCTTGCATCTGGCGCATGAAGAAGATCCAGACGCCAATCAACAGCAGCATCGGGAACCAGGAAATGAAGATTTGCGACAGGAAGGACTGCTCTTCCGGCTGGCGCACGTCGAACTTCACGCCATTGTTGAGCAGGTCACCGACCAGGCCGCGATCCAGGATGGTGGTCGCGGTCTTGACCTTGGTGCCGTCCTGGGTGGTGGCGATGATGTTGCGATCCTCGATGGTCGCATCCTTGATGTGTCCGGCCTTGACCTCGGAGATGAAGTCCGAATACGCGATCGGCTTGGCATTGGTCGCCATGCTGCGGCTGTCGAACTGTTTGAACACCATAAACAGCACGAGCGCGATGACTACCCAGATGGCAGCCTTTGAAAACATATTGTTCACTGGAACTCCTCCGACGCCTGCGCGCCACGTTGCCTTTGTATCGTCCGATTTTACCCGGATTCAACCACCCTTACACGGAAAACCGCCGTCCGCCCAGCCTCGCCCTGCCCCACTGTGCCATCGCGCAACGCACAAAAAGGCGTCACGCCCGGCTGTTAGCGCATTTCTTTGCCATTCCGACATCAGCTTGAAGACTGGCGGGGAAGACATTCTTGCCTGCGATTCAGACAAACTAACGATTTACAAAAATCGATATAAGGCTGAAATCGGGCAAAACAAGGCAGGAAAATTCACTAAATCGCCGTGTTCACAGCAGATTTTGCGCTGTATCCCGGACGACGAACCGGTTTTGCATCAACTTTAACTGAATTAGCTGCGAGGATTTTTCAGGATTTTCCCTAGCAGAAAGATTTCGGACGACTTGTCGCGGCTGGCCTTGGGCTTCTTGGACATCACCGTCTTGAATTCGGCCCGGAATTTGTGCACCAATTCGTTGTAGCCGGTCCCGTTGAAACACTTGACCAGCAAAGAGCCGCCAGGTTTCATGTGCAGTTGCGCAAATTCGATGGCCAGGTCGATCAGGTACTCCACCCGCGCGGCGTCGGCGATGGCCACGCCTGACAGGTTGGGGGCCATGTCCGACAGCACCAGGTCGGCCTTGCGGCCGTCCAGCAGGGCTTCGAGCTGGCGTACCGGCTCGTCTTCGCGGAAGTCGCCCTGGATATAGTGCACATCCGCAATCGGATCCATCGGCAGCATGTCCAGCCCGATGATGGTGCCGTGGATGCCGCCGCCTTCAGCCCCGGCCAGCTTGTTGCGGGCGTACTGGCACCAACTGCCGGGAGTGCAGCCGAGGTCGACGATCACCTGCCCGGGCTTGATGAGACGTTCTTCCTCATCGATTTCCTTGAGCTTGTAGGCGGCGCGCGCACGGTAGCCTTCCTTCTGTGCCAACTTCACATAAGGGTCGTTGATATGGTCGTGTAACCAGTTTTTGTTCAGTTTGTTCTTTGCCATTCGCGTAGAATACTGGTTTTATCTCATTGAGGGACAACTTGGCTTCGCCGAGACCTCGTCCCGAACCCGCACTCCCATGTTGAATCTGACTCCCGCCGAGCGCAGCGAACTGCGCGCCCAGGCCCATGGCTTGAACCCCGTCGTGATGGTAGGCGAAAGTGGCCTGACCGAATCCGTCATGAAGGAAATCGACAAGAGCCTGAACGCCCACGGCCTCATCAAGGTCCGCGTCTTCGGCGACGACCGCGAAGCTCGCATCGCGATCTACGAAACCATCTGCGCTGAACTCAAGGCGGCGCCGGTCCAACACATCGGCAAGCTGCTGGTGCTGTATCGCCCGCAAAAGGACGAAGGCAAGAAAGCCGCTGCCGGTGCCAAGGGCGGCCTGCGCGAAGTGACCATCGTCAAGTCGCACGCCACCAAGCGTCCTTCGGTGAGCAAGGTCATGCTCAAGGGCAATGAACGCATCACCGCCGGTGGCCTGGTCAAGAAGGCCAAGCCGCGCCAGCGCAGCACCAAGAAGTCGCTCGGCTGATCCCTCGATCGCCCGTCGCACCGGGCTGCAGCTTGCTGCGGCCCACAAAACAGAATGCCCGCTGATGCGGGCATTTTCATTTCCGGCGTCGGTGTTGCGGCAGGATCATTGCCGCATCCGTCAGGCGTTGGCCAGACGGATGCGGCGGGCTACATCAAACGTAGCGCACTTCCAGGATTTCATATTCCTTCAGGCCCGACGGTGCTTCCACGGCCACCACGTCCCCGGCGCTCTTGCCGATCAGGGCACGGGCGATGGGCGAGGTCACCGAGACCTTCGATTCCTTGATGTCGGCTTCGTCCAGGCCCACGATCTGGTAGGTCACCTTCTCGCCGCTGTCCAGGTTTTCCAGGTCCACGGTGGAGGCGAAGACCACGCGGCCTTCGGCGTTCAGTTCGGCCGGGTCGACGATCTGGGCGGCGCCCAGCTTGCCTTCCAGGTCAGCGATACGGCCTTCGATGAAGGCCTGGCGCTCCTTGGCCGACTCGTATTCAGCGTTTTCGGACAAGTCGCCCTGCGCACGCGCTTCGGCGATCGCGTTGATGACGTCCGGACGCTCTTTGGTTTTCAAACGGTGCAATTCTTCCTTCAGAAGTTCGGCGCCACGCTTGGTAAGGGGAACTGTGCTCATAAGTCTCTTGCTCAAGGTTAGGGTTACACGGAAGACGCATCCAAGGCCCGCCGGCCGCTGAACACGCAAAAAGAGAGCCGCGCCGCCAACCTGGCGGACAAGCGTTGTTTTTACGGGAACAGTCTGGCTGGTGAACGGACCGTTGCTGCAGGATTCCGTCAGCTCTTCAACAACACGCGCTCTGACTCAGAGCCGCTAAGGACATGACGCCACGCGCAAGCCCGAATCAATGTGGCCCGATGGCGTCATGTCCTTAGCGTCCCCGGACGGATCTGCCCTGCAACATTGAACATGTTGTGGCCGCAGGGTGTCGTCCAAAAGTCAGAGAGGGCATCGATTGCTCAGATGCCCTCTTTGCCTGCCGGCGCCCATCAAACTAACGCCGGCAAAAGTAACGTGTTGTGGGTTTAGTGTATAGCTTTATGCAGGCCTTGTAAATCGTAGACGTCCAGCGCGTCCAGATGGCGCATGCCTTCCACTGCCGCTTCGGCACCGGCGATGGTGGTGAAGGTGGTCACGCGGGCCGCCAGGGCCGAGGTACGGATCGCTCCGGAATCGGCAATGGCGTTGCGCTTTTCTTCAACGGTGTTCACCACGAGGGCGATCTCGTTGTTCTTGACCATGTCCACGACGTGCGGACGGCCTTCCACCACCTTGTTGACGGTGGCCACGGGAATGCCGGCCGCGCTGATGGCAGCCGCCGTCCCCTTGGTGGCGACAATCGAGAAGCCCAGCCCAACCAGGTCGCGCGCCACTTGCACGGCACGCGGCTTGTCGCTGTTCTTCACCGACAGGAACACCTTGCCGGACTTAGGCAGCTTCACGCCGGCACCCATCTGCGACTTCACAAAGGCTTCGCCGAAGGTCTTGCCCACGCCCATGACTTCACCGGTGGACTTCATTTCAGGGCCGAGGATGGTATCCACGCCCGGGAACTTGACGAACGGGAACACGGCTTCCTTGACGCTGTAGTAAGGCGGCACGACTTCGTTCTTGATGCCCTGGCTGTCCAGCGACTGGCCGACCATGCAACGCGCGGCGATCTTGGCCAGCTGCAGGCCGGTGGCCTTGGAGACGAAGGGCACGGTACGCGATGCACGCGGGTTCACTTCCAGCACGAAGACGGTATCGACGGTCTTGCCATCGACTTCACTTTGCTGGATGGCGAACTGCACGTTCATCAGACCGACCACGTTCAGGCCCTTGGCCATCAGCGCGGTCTGGCGCTTCAGTTCTTCAATCGTTTCCTTGGACAGCGAATACGGCGGCAGCGAGCAAGCCGAGTCGCCCGAGTGCACGCCAGCCTGTTCGATGTGTTCCATCACGCCGCCGATGAAAGTACGTTCACCGTCGGAGAGGCAATCGACGTCCACCTCGATCGCATCGTTCAGGAAGCGGTCCAGCAGCACCGGAGAGTCATGCGAAACCTTGACGGCTTCACGCATGTAGCGCTCCAGGTCACGCTGCTCGTGGACGATTTCCATGGCGCGGCCACCCAGCACGTAGGACGGGCGGACCACCAGCGGATAGCCGATTTCCTGCGCCAGTTGCAGCGCGTCGGCTTCGGTACGGGCGGTACGATTGGGCGGCTGGCGCAGGCCCAGGTCCTGCAGCAGCTTCTGGAAACGCTCGCGGTCTTCGGCGGCGTCAATCATGTCGGGCGAGGTGCCGACGATGGGCACGCCATTGGCTTCCAGGTCCAGCGCCAGCTTCAGCGGGGTCTGGCCGCCGTACTGGACGATCACGCCGACCGGCTTTTCCTTGTCGACGATTTCCAGCACGTCTTCCAGCGTCACCGGCTCGAAGTACAGGCGGTCGGAGGTGTCGTAGTCGGTCGAGACGGTTTCCGGGTTGCAGTTGACCATGATGGTTTCGTAACCATCGTCACGCATCGCCAGGGCCGCGTGCACGCAGCAATAGTCGAATTCGATACCCTGGCCGATACGGTTCGGGCCACCGCCCAGCACCATGATCTTCTTCTTGTCGGTCGGGTTGGATTCGCACTCTTCGTCATAGGTCGAATACATGTAGGCGGTATCGGTCGAGAACTCGCCCGCACAGGTATCGACGCGCTTGAAGACCGGACGCACGTTAAGCTTCTTTCGCTGTTCGCGCACGGCGGTGTCGGTAGTCTTCAGCAGCTTGGCCAGGCGGCGATCCGAGAAGCCCTTCTGCTTCAGCTGGAACAGGGTCGCCTTGTCCAGCGACTCCAGCGCCACATCCTTTTCCAGCCACAGTTCGATGTCGACGATCTCCTTGATCTGCGACAGGAACCACGGGTCGATGTGGGTCAGGCCATGCACTTCTTCCAGCGAGAAGCCTTGGGCGAAGGCGTCGCCCACGTACCAGATGCGGTCCGGACC
>NZ_DBIC01000053.1:0-29449 GCF_002296545.1 Herbaspirillum sp. UBA812
AAGAAGGGCAATTACGACATCCTGTGGGGCGTCTGATGCCTGCAGGAAGCCCGGACACCTTGCGCTCCTGACACTTCCTGACGCTTGATTGCCTGAATCACCCTGACATACCCGCGCCGAACGGCTGCCGCGAACATCCACCGCGGCGGCCGTTTGTCCTTGTCGGGCGGCATTCTGCCGTGCCGGACCGACACTTGCACCACCCGAAATGCATCGCGCAGGTGTGAGCACCAGTGGCCGCTGGTACACTGGCGGCCCGCGCCCCTTGCTCCGACCATTGCCGGGTTGCAATACGGGGTACCGCCTTATCTTCCGAGCCAGCAAAGACGTGATCCAGATTTCTCTCCTCCCTCCCGGTGCCAAGGCCGATTCCCTGGCCTATCAGCTGGCCTATGCCGCCCAGGCAGTGGCCGCCGTGCGCGCCGGCCACGCCCTGCCGCAGGCACTGGCGCAGATCTTCTCCCGCAGCGACGCCCCGCCGCCGGCACGCGGTGCCATCCAGGACCTGAGCTATCGCGCCATGCGCAGCCTGGGGCTGAGCGACAGCCTGCTGGGCCTGCTGGCCAACAAGCCACCGCAACCGGAGGTCCTGCACGGCCTGCTGGTGACGGCCCTGGCACTGCTGGTCAATGAAGAAGACGCGGGCTACGACAGCTTCACCGTGGTGGACCAGGCCGTCGAGGCCGCCGCCATCAGCCAGGAGATGAGTTTCGCCAAGGGCGTGGTCAATGCCATCCTGCGCCGCTTCCTGCGCGAACGCGCGACGCTCATGCCGCAGGCCACCAAGACCCCGCCTGGCACCTGGAATTATCCGACCTGGTGGATCGACCGCCTCAAGGGCGCCTATCCCGAGCAGTGGCAAGCCATCCTGCACGCCGGCAACCAGCCACCGCCGCTGACCCTGCGCGTGAACCGCCGCCGCGCCAGCGTGGAACAGTACCTGTCCACCCTGCAGCAGGCCGGCATCGGCGCACGCGCCGTCGGCCCCTATGCCGTGCGGCTGGACAAGCCGGTGCCGGTGCAACAGATCCCCGGCTTTGCCGAGGGCGTGGTCTCGGTGCAGGATGCGGCGGCCCAGCTGGCCGCGCCGCTGCTGGAGGTAGCTGATGGCATGCGCGTGCTCGATGCCTGCGCCGCGCCGGGCGGCAAGACCGGCCACCTGCTGGAACTGGCCGACATCGAACTGCAGGCGCTGGACCACGATCCGCGCCGCCTGCAGCGCATCGCCGAAAACCTGGACCGTCTGCAGCTCAAGGCGCAACTGATCACCGGCGACGCCCGCGAAGACGGCTGGTGGGATGGCCAGGGCTTCGATCGCATCCTGGCTGACGTGCCCTGTACCGCCTCCGGCATCGTGCGCCGCCACCCGGATATCCGCTGGCTGCGCCGCAAGACCGACACCGCGCAGCTTGCAACACTTTCCGCGCAAATTTTGGACAAGCTTTGGCAGATGCTGCGACCGGATGGTAAATTGCTGCTCGTAACCTGCTCGCTGTGGCCCCAGGAATCGGAGCAGCAAGCGATCGCCTTCGCGCAGAAAAACCATGCCATCCGGCTGCCCGCTCCAGGTCAACTGCTGCCGACCGCCGGTGCCGATGCCGATCACGATGGCCTGTTCTATGCGCTGTTCCAAAAACCTGGTGCATGAATTTGACGCAATCGGCCCCCTTCCCCACTCCCACGTCCGCACGCCCGCGCGATGCCGGCTTCCCGCGGCTGCTGCGCGCGGCGCTGCAATGGCTGCTGGCGCTGCTGCTGGCCTGTTCCGCTCTGGCCGTCCAGGCCGCTGAAATCACCGTCAACCAGGCCGCCATCGAAGCCAGCGACGAAGGCTACCGGCTCTCGGTGTCCTATGACTTCGAATTGAATCGCGGCCTGGAAGATGCGCTCTCGCGCGGCGTCCCCCTGTACTTCACCACCGAGGTCCAGCTGACCCGGCGGCGCTGGTACTGGTTCGACGAGACCAGCGTCTCGGCGTCACGCACCCTGCGCCTGTCCTACAACGTGCTGACGCGGCAATATCACACCGCCATCAGCGGCCAGCTGCAGCAGAGCTTCACCAACCTGGATGATGCGCTGACCCTGATCCGCCGTCCGCCGCGCTGGATCATCGCCGACAACAACACGCTCAAGGCCGGCGAAACTTATCA
Organism: Herbaspirillum sp. UBA812; assembly: GCF_002296545.1. NCBI lineage: Bacteria > Pseudomonadati > Pseudomonadota > Betaproteobacteria > Burkholderiales > Oxalobacteraceae > Herbaspirillum > Herbaspirillum sp. UBA812. The sequence continues at coordinate 2,151 of NZ_DBIC01000053.1, forward strand.
TGTCGGCCTGCGCATGCGGCTGGATGTGGCGCAGCTGCCCAAGCCCTTCCAGGTCAACGCGCTCAACAACAATGACTGGCGGCTGTCCTCCGACTGGATCGAATTCAACTACAAACCCGAATGAGCCGCACCTTACGCTATCTGCTGGTGGTCGGCGGGGGCGTCATCAGTGTCCTGCTGTTCCTGCTGGCGTCGGCCTCCGAGAATTCCGCCCTCTTCGAGCAGCACTATCCGTGGCTGCTGTTCCTCAACGGCCTGGCCGCCATTTCGCTGCTGGGCCTGGTGCTGCTGCTGCTGGGCCGGCTCTACAAACGCTACCGGCGCGGCAAGTTCGGCTCCAAGCTGCTGGCGCGGCTGGTGCTGATGTTTGCCCTGGTGGGCATCGTGCCGGGGGCGGTGATCTATCTGATGTCGGTGCAGTTCGTGTCGCGCTCCATCGAATCCTGGTTCGACGTGCGCATGGAAGCGGCGCTGGAATCGGGCCTGAACCTGGGCCGCAATGCGCTGGACTCCTCGCTGTCGGACCTGGTCTCGCGGGCCCGCGGCATGGCCCAGGAGCTCTCCGACATGAGCGACTCCGAACAGGTGACCTACCTCTCGCGCCAGCGCGACCAGAACATGGAGATCACCATCGTCAACGCCAATGGCCAGGTGATGAGTACGGTGGGCGGCTCCATCGGCTCGCTCACGCCCATCCTGCCCAGCAGCCAGGCGATGCGCCAGGCGCGGGTCTCGCGTGCCTTCTCGGCGGTGGAAAGCGATGACACCCGCCCCCCCAGCGGCTCCGATACCGACGGCAACCTGCGGCTGCACGTGGTGGTGCTGGTCCCGGCTCCCAGCCGCGGATTGTCGCTGCAGAATGAAACGCGCTACCTGCAGATCCTGCAGCCGGTCCCGGATTACCTGGCCACCAATGCCGAGACGCTGCGCCTGGCCTACAACGAGTACCAGCAACGTTCCGTGTCGCGCTCGGGCCTGCGCAAGATCTATCTGGTGACGCTGACCCTGACCCTGCTGCTGGCCATTTTCGCCGCCATCGCCAGCGCCTTCCTGATCGCCAGCGACCTCGCCAAGCCACTGCTGCTGCTGGCCGAAGGTACCAAGGCGGTGGCCGAAGGCAATCTCTCGCCGCGCCCCATCGTCAGTACCTCGGATGAGCTGGGCACGCTGACCCAATCCTTCAACACCATGACGCGCCAGCTGCTGGAAGCGCGCACCTCGGTCGAAAAGAACCGGGCCGAACTGGAAAACGCCAAGGCCTATCTGGAATCGGTGCTGGCCAACATGTCGGCCGGGGTGATGGTGCTGGACGGGCAATTCAACATCGTCAGCGCCAATGATTCGGTGCGCCGCATCCTGGGCTACGACTTCTCGGCCAACATCGGCACGCCGCTGCAAACCATCGACAGCCAGGCACCGTTTGCCCAGGCCGTCATCCGCGCCTTCTCCGAACAGCTGGCCCAGCACAGCAGCGAAGGGGCCGACGGCCTGCACTGGCAGCGGCAGTTCGAACTGTCGCGCCAGCCTGGCGCGGTGCTGGATGCCGGTGACGAGCAAGGCGGCAAGCCCGACCATGACAAGCTGACCTTGCTGGCGCGTGGCTCGCACCTGCCGGTGGAAAACGGCGTCGGCTACGTGGTGGTGTTCGATGACATCAGCAACGTCATCTCGGCCCAGCGCTCGATTGCGTGGGGTGAGGTGGCGCGCCGCCTGGCGCACGAGATCAAGAATCCGCTGACGCCCATCCAGCTCTCCGCCGAACGCCTGCAGCATCGCCTGGCCGACAAGCTCATGCCGGCCGATGCCGCCATCCTCGACAAGGGCACCACCACCATCGTCAACCAGGTCACGGCCATGAAGCGCATGGTCGACGACTTCCGCGACTACGCCAAGACTCCGCCGGCCAAGCCGGTGGCGCTCGATCTGAATGCCCTGATCGAGGAAATCCTCAACCTCTACCTCGCCGGCGATGGCCGCGACGTGATCCACGCGCGCCTGGCCCCGGAAATGAGCAAGGTCATGGGCGACGCCACCCAGATGCGCCAGGTCATCCACAACCTGCTGCAGAATGCCCAGGATGCCGTGACCGATGACGGCCAAAGCGCGCCGCGCATCGACGTGCTGACCGAACAGATCGACATCGCCGGCACCGACGGCCAGCGCCGGCCGGCCGTGCGTTTGTCGATCATGGATAACGGTCCCGGTTTCTCGCCGACCATCCTGGCGCGTGCCTTCGAACCCTACGTCACTTCCAAGGCCAGAGGGACCGGCCTGGGACTGGCGATGGTCAAGAAAATCGTCGAGGAACATGGCGGTCGCATCGATATCCAGAATCGGACCGATGGCCGAGGCGCAAAAATTGTAATTTTGCTGGTAAAGTTAGCACCTATTGATTAAGAGACAGTTTTCTCAGGAAACCGTCCCCAGGGTCAAGATTCGACAGCAAGTCGCCGGGAGGGACCCGGCAGTTCATCAAGGCACGCTCGCTAACGCCGCGTCGAGCGCGCCGGCCCGGAACAAGATCGAAAACTTGGACAATGAACTAGCAGCGAGGAAAGCAGCACATGGCTAACATCCTGGTCGTCGATGACGAAATGGGTATCCGCGAATTGCTCTCAGAAATTCTGGGCGATGAGGGGCATGTCGTGACCACTGCGGAAAACGCGCAGCAGGCACGCGAGCTTCGCCAGGCCGGAGTCCCCGACCTCGTGCTGCTCGATATCTGGATGCCCGACACCGACGGCGTCACGCTCCTGAAGGAGTGGCAACGCGATGGCCTGTTGACCATGCCGGTCATCATGATGTCCGGCCACGCCACCATCGACACCGCCGTCGAAGCCACCCGCATCGGCGCACTGAACTTCCTGGAAAAGCCGATCGCGCTGCAAAAGCTGCTCAAAGCCGTGCAGCAGGGCCTGTCGCACAGCCGCGAAGCGGTGCGCCCGGCCAGCTATCGTCCGGCCCCGGTGGCCGCCGTGGCCAATGGCGCATCCGATAGCCTGCACACCCCCGAACACGTCGCCCCGGTGGCCGCCTACGCCCCGGCCATGGGCAGCGAACCGCTGCATCACGGCACGCCAGCCGCCACACCCTTCGGACAGGTGGCCGACAATGCCGCCAACATCTCCTTCGACCTGCCGCTGCGCGAAGCCCGCGATGCCTTCGAGCGCGCCTACTTCGAATACCACCTGGTGCGCGAAAACGGCAGCATGACCCGCGTGGCCGAACGTACCGGCCTGGAACGTACCCACCTCTACCGCAAGCTCAAGCAGCTCGGGGTAGAACCGGGCAAGCTGGCACGCAAGAATCACTGAACCGCACCGGCATGAATACCAGGACAACGGGATCGCAGCGCGGTCCCGTTTCTTTTGGTAGTCTGATCACGTTTTGGGGGCAGTCCGCCACAGGGGTGTGGCGGCGTCAGAAATTTCCTGATGTTCTTTTACGTCCGACAGCGGCATGCTGAAGGCGTGATGAGGCTTGCCAGGCCGCAACCCGGCCTGCTGCAGCGCGATGAACTTCCAGGCGGGCTTGTCATCTATCTTCAGCGGGTGACGGTGCATCATGAAGAAACATGCAAGATTTCTTGCATGCGGAAAGGCAACTCGGCAGGCATCAAAGTTTTTCGGACAAACTGCCGTCAACAGACTCAGGAGCGCAAGCGACGCGGCGTTCCGCGAGGGAGCTGTATCGAAGTAGCAGAAATGCACACGAGGCGCGGCCCAGGTGAAGGGTCTTGAAATTTACGGTGAAGGCGCCACTTCCTTTTCGAAGCAGTATTCCAGCATAAGGAGTCACTATGAACCTGATCTACAACAGTGAGCAGTACAGCGTCGTCGAATTCGGTGCCGATTCCGACCACGAAGCCTTGCGCTTCGGCGGCTACGAGATCATGGACAAGTCCGGCCAGCGTGAAATCTACATCGATGGCCCGGCGGCCGAACTGTTCCGCAAGGATGTCCAGGAACTGATCGCGTCCGAACCCACCATGGACGATATCGACAACTTCCTGAGCCGTTATGACGTGATGATGCGTCATCCCATGACCTTGCACTGATCGGGTCAAGCACTCCCGCTTTACAGGCAATGACGCCGCGCCCCCCCGCGCGGCGTTTTCTTTTGGTCAGCTTGCAATCAGCGGCGCGCACGCGGCGTCCATTAAAATGGCGTTTTGCCGCCTTGACCACCTTGTCGTGAATTCATCCCCCATCAGCAGCGCCCAGACCGGCGTGCATGAGCAACTGGCCACCCTGGTGGCGCGCCACGCCGATCCCGCCCATCCGTTCCGCAAACCCGTCACCGATTACAACCAGCGCGCCTTCGATGCCAGCATGGCGGCCTGGCGCGCCGCAGGCGAGCCGCCGCTGATCCTCGACACCGGCTGTGGCGTGGGCTTGTCGACGCTGCACCTGGCGGCGCGCTACCCGGATCATTTCGTCATCGGCATCGACCAGTCGGCTGACCGCCTGGCCCGCAACACGCATTGGGATGGTCCGGAACCGGCAAATCTCTGCTTCGTGCGCGCCGACCTGGTCGATTACTGGCGGCTGGCGCATGAGGCTCGGCTGCGTCCGGCGCGACACTACCTGCTCTACCCCAATCCCTGGCCCAAGATCGGCCACCTGGCCCGGCGCTGGCAGGGCCATCCGGTGTTTCCCTTCATCGTGGCGCTGGGTGGACAGCTGGAATGCCGCAGCAATTGGCAGATTTATGTCGAAGAATTCACTTCGGCCCTGAACCAGCTATCTGGCGGCACTTTCCGTACCGAAGCCTGGCAACCCGATCAGCCCATCACGCCCTTCGAGCGCAAATATCTCGCCTCAGGCCACACGCTGTGGCGCGTCGTGGCCGATCTGGATGCGCAGGCACTGACGGGCCGCAGCGCATGACGCTCCCCGTCATCGCCCTGGTACTGGCCGCTGCGCTGCTGCACGCTTCCTGGAACGCCCTGCTCAAGAGCAGCCACGACCGCCTGGCCTCGCTCTCGCTCATGACCCTGGGTGCGGGGCTGGGCGCGATCCCGCTGGTGCTGTGGCGACCGTGGCCGCAAGCGGAGAGCTGGTTCTACATCCTGCTCTCGGGCCTGCTGCACACCGGCTACAACCTGTTCCTGATCCGCGCCTACCGCATTGGCGACTTCGGCCAGTCCTATCCGATTGCGCGCGGCTCCTCACCCTTGCTGGTAGCGCTGGGGGCAGCGGTCTTTGCAGGCGAGCAGCTGGGCATCTATACGGTGATCGGCATCGCCCTGGTCTCGCTGGGCATCGTCAGCCTGGCCAACCTGCGCGCCATGCGCCAGCGCGAGCACCTGTCCGGCCCGCTGGCGGCCCTGGCGACCGGGGCCTTCATCGCGGCCTATACCATCACCGATGGCATCGGCGCGCGGCTGGCGGGCGACGCCATCGCCTATGCGGGCTGGCTGTTCGTGGCCGACAGCATCCCGCTGGCCCTGCTCTACCAGTACAAGCATGGACGCTCGCCGGTGGTGCTCTCGCACAAGGACACCTGGATCGGATTGGCGGGCGGCGTGATGTCGCTGCTCGCCTATGGCATCGTGATCTGGGCCGTGACGCTCGCCCCCATGGGCATGGTCTCGGCGCTGCGCGAGACCTCGGTGCTGTTTGCGCTCCTGATCGGCACGCTGTTCCTGGGCGAGAAGCTGACGCTGCGGCGCGTGCTGTCCTGTGCGGTCATTGCGGCAGGAGCCATCGTGCTTGGGACGCATCACTGAGCCTGCAACGAAAAACGCCGGGATCCCTCCCGGCGTTTTTCGTTGTCGCTTACAGCACCTTGCGCAAGAAATCGCGCGTGCGCTCATGGACCGGTTCACCCAGCACCTGCTGCGGCGGACCTTCTTCCATGATGACGCCCTGGTCGATGAAGAAGACCCGGTCCGCCACTTCACGGGCAAAGCCCATCTCGTGCGTGACCACCACCATGGTCATGCCTTCTTCGGCCAGTTGCTTCATGACGGTCAGCACTTCGCCCACCAGTTCCGGGTCCAGCGCGGAAGTAGGTTCATCGAACAGCATCACCTTCGGCTCCATGGCCAGTGCGCGGGCAATCGCCACGCGCTGCTGCTGGCCGCCGGAAAGCTGGTTGGGGAAGGCATCGATCTTGTCCAGCAGGCCGACCTTCTGCAGCAGCTTCTCGGCCACCAGGACCGCGTCGCGGCGTGACAGCTTCCGGACCTGCATGGGCGCCATGATCAGGTTTTCCAGCACCGTCATGTGCGGGAACAGGTTGAAGCGCTGGAACACCATGCCCAGCTCCGCGCGCAAGGCATTGAGGTTGACCTTGGGGTCATTGAGCTTGACGCCTTCGATGAAGATGTCGCCATCGCTGACTTCTTCCAGCCCGTTGAGGCAGCGCAGGAAAGTGCTCTTGCCCGAGCCCGAGGGCCCGATCACGCACACCACTTCACGCGCGCGGATCTCGCAATCGATGCCGCGCAGGATGTGCGCCTGGCCGAAGCGCTTCTGCAGTTGATTGACCTTGATCATCGTGCTCATCGTGCATCTCCCTTGCCGTAACGTGCTTCCAGATGGCGTACCAGCGCCGCCAGCGCCAGCGTGATGACCCAGTAGATCACCGAGATGGTGAGGTACGGCTCCCAGTAACGGGCGTAGGCACCCGAAACGGTACGCGCCGCATAGGCCAGTTCAGCCAGGCCGATGGCCGAAGCCAGCGAGGAATCCTTGACGATGGCAATGGCATTGTTGCCCAGCGGCGGCAGCATGCGGCGGAAGGCCTGCGGCAGCACCACGCGGCGCAGCGTACCGAGGTAGCTCATGCCCAGCGAGCGCGAGGCTTCGCTCTGGCCACGGTCGATGGACTGGATGCCGGCGCGGAAAATTTCCGACACATACGCACCCGAGTTGAGCGTGATGGCCAGCACCGCCGAGGCGAAGGCACCGTAGTGCGAGCGGATCTCGCGCGCCAGGTCACCCGAGAGGATCAGGCCGCCGCTGGGGTTGATCAGCATCGGCATGAGCGCGAAGTGGATCAGCAGGATCTGCACGAACAGCGGCGTGCCGCGCAGGAAGCTGACGTAGAAGCGAATCGGCCACTGCACGCAGTAGCACAGGAAATATTTCCAGAAACCATGGCGTGCTTCGGCCAGGCGGCCCACGCCCAGCACCAGGCCCCAGCAGGTGCCGGCGATCACGCAGATGATCGCGGCCTTGAGGGTCATCCAGGTGCCTTCGACGAACAGCGGCGCGTATTCGCCGATGATTTCCCATTGGAAGAAGGAATGCATGATGAATCCGTTCAAACGGAGGTGTTGAGAAAAGCGGAGAAGCGGAAAAAGCGGAACAGGCGATACCGGCGAACCCGGCAACACCAGCAGCCCACCCCGCAAGACGGCGCGGGGCGGCGCTTTCAGGCGAGTGCCCGGCCCGTGGGCCGGTGCACCGGAAGGCTTACTTCAGCGGCAGGGCCGGTACTTCGCCGTCGAACCAGGTCTTGTAGATCTTGGCGTAGGTGCCGTCGGCAACGATCTGCTTCAGGCCGGCGTTGATCTTGTCCAACAGTTCCTTGTTGCCCTTCTTGACGGCGATGCCGAAGTACTGGCGCACGAACTTGGTGTCACCGACGACCTTGAATTTCTTCTCGGGGTGGCTCTTGATGTAGAACTTGATCACGCCCACATCGCCCACGGCCGCATCAACGCCACCGCGATACAGTTCTTCCAGCATCAGCACGGTGTTGTCGAAACGGTGGATGGCGGTGCTGGACTTGCCCAGTTCTTCGGAGACCACGATGTCACCGGCGGTGGAGTTGACCACGGCCACTTGGGTCTTCTTCAGGTCGGCCAGCGAGGTGATCTTGGCATCGGCGTTGGTGATGATGACTTGCTCGGCCGGGAAGTAGGGCAGCGAGAAGTCGACCATCTGGGCGCGCTTGTCGGTGATGGTGATGCCGGAGATGATGATGTCGCGGTCACCCTGGCCGAGGGTGGCGAAGATGCCTTCCCAGGGCGTGCTCACCAGCTGGATCTTGAAGTTGGAAGCTTGCGAGATCGCCTTGATCAGGTCAGTGTCGAAGCCGACCAGTTCCTTCTTCGGGGTTTCGAATTCGAAGGGGCGATAGGTACCGCCGGCGCCGACCACGTAGGTCTGGTCAGCTGCGAAGGTGCTGCCGGCAGCACAGGACAGGGCCAGCGCGCTGGCGGCCACGGTGAAGAATTTCTTGAGAGACATGATGACTTCTTTCTGACGGAGGAGTAATCCGGGAGAGCAAGATGCGTGCGCACCCCGCTGTCGCCCCCGGCGTGCGAGCGCTTCCCGGCATGCGGGAATGCGGGGTGATTACCCTGCTCCCGCCCACCGGACGCGACAAAACCCTGAATGATCGGGCATTGCCCGCAATCCTTCAACCTCCAATTGCAGACGATGAGAGCCGTCAGCCAATCTCAGCGCATCAGTGTGGATTTCCCGAACAGACTTTCGACCAGGTCCACCACCACCTCCGCCGTCTGGTTGCGCACATCGCAGGCCGGATTGAGTTCCATCACGTCCAGTGAAGCGAGGCGGCCGGTATCGGCAATCATCTCCATGCACAGCTGCGCCTCGCGATAGGTCGGCCCGCCCAGCACGGCCGTGCCCACGCCGGGAGCCAGCGCGGCATCGAGGAAATCCACATCGAAACTCACGTGCAGATGGGTCTCCGGGCCCATGCCGGCCAGCGCCTCCTGCATGGTGGCGCGCATGCCGTATTCATCGATGTGGCGCATGTCGAAGACGCGCACGCCCAGTTCGCGCAGGTGGCGCTTTTCTTCACGGTCGACGCTGCGGATGCCGATCTGGCAGATCTGCTGCGGCTGCATGGCCGGCGTCTGGCCCCCCAGCCGGACCAGCGCTTCGGGGCCCACGCCCAGCAAACAGGCCACCGGCATGCCGTGGATATTGCCGGTTGGCGTCGATTGGCTGGTGTTGGCATCGGCATGGGCATCCAGCCACAGCACGCGCAAGTCCTTGCCGTGGGTGCGGCAGTGACGCGCCACGGCGGCAATCGACCCGACCGCCAGCGCGTGGTCGCCGCCCATGAGCAGCGGGACTTCACCCTCGGCCAGGCTGCCCGATACGGCATCGAAGACGGCCTGGTTCCACTGCACCACCTGTTCCAGATGGCGCAAGCCCTGTACCGGCGGCTGCTGCGGATTGGCCGGACCGCCCAGGTCACCGCCGTCGATGACTTCCAGTCCATGCTGCTGCAGGCTGCGCTGCAGCTCGGCCACGCGCAGGGCGGCCGGTCCCATGGAGGCACCACGGCGGCTGGCGCCCACGTCGGTGGGGGCGCCCATCATCCTGATCTTGTTCATGCGTTTGCCTGCTCCTTGTAGGGAAGAACGGGGATGGCCAGGCCATACAAGTCCTTGGGGTTGTCCAGTACGGGGACCAGATCGATCTGCTGCGCGTGATGCGCATCGATATGGTCATCCAGGTAGCGCAGCGCCGAGAAATCTTCCAGCGCGAAACCGACCGAATCGAAGACCGTCACCTCATGGGCATCGCGGCGGCCTGCTGCCTTGCCGCCCAGCACTTCCCACAATTCGGTCACGGCAAAGTCCGGCGGCATCTGCTGCACTTCCCCTTCGATACGCGATTGCGGTGCGAATTCCACCACCACGCGCGCTTTCTCCAGCACGCCGCGATGCAGTTCGGTCTTGCCGGGGCAATCGCCGCCGACCGCATTGAGGTGCATGCCCGCTTCGATCATGTCCGGATGCACGATCACCGCGCGGCGCTTGTCGGCCGTCACGGTGGTGACGATGTCAGCCCCCGCCACCGCCTCGGCCGTGCTGCGCGCACGGATCAGCCGCAATGCAGGCCAATCGCGCAGATTGCGCATCAGCTTGTCGGTGGCGGCCGGGTCGACATCGAAGAGCCGCAATTCCGTGATGCCCAGCTGGGTATGGAAGGCAATGGCCTGGAACTCCGCCTGGGCACCATTGCCGATGAGCGCCATGCTGCGGCTGTTCGGCCGCGCCAGGTGATGCGCCGCCAGTACCGAGGTCGCTGCCGTGCGCAAGGCCGTGGTCAGCGTCAGTTCCGACAGAAGGCGCGGATAGCCGCTGGCTACCTCGGCCAGCACACCGAAGGCGGTCACCGTCAGCAAACCCTGCGCCGTATTGGCGGGATGGCCGTTGACGTACTTGAAGGCATACCAGCGTCCATCCGAAATGGGCATCAGCTCGATCACCCCGCGCGCCGAGTGGCTGGCCACGCGCGCGCTCTTGTCGAATTGCGGCCAGCGCAGGAAGTCCTCGCGCAGATATTGCACCATGCCGCCGATCACCTCCGGCAAGGGATGCGTGGCCAGATAGGCTTGCAGGTCCGACGTTCCGATGTACTTGACCATGATGCATCAGCCCCATGTGCAGAGGCTGCCTCGGCAGTGGCGATGGATGAAATCTTATCCACAACGACGCGAAACAGGCTTTCGTTTTTCATCACGATTTGCCATGATGACGAAATATTATTTCGTGGCGATGAATCTCATGGACAAGATCGACATCAAGATCCTGGAATTGCTGCAAGCCGATGGCCAGATCAGCAACGTCGACCTGGCCGAGCGCATCCACCTCTCGCCGCCGCAGTGCATGCGGCGCGTGCGTGCGCTGGAGGAGCAAGGCGTGATCCGCCGCTATGCCGCCCTGGTGGCACCGGCCGAGGTCGGGCTCAATGTCACGGCCTTTGTCTCGCTGTCGCTGGACCGGGCGCAATTCAAGCAGGTGCGCGCAGTGGAGAAGGTGATCAAGGCCTTTCCTGAAATCGTCGAGTGCTACACCATTTCGGGCGACTTCGATTACCTGCTCAAGGTAGTCTCGCAGGATCTCAAGAGCCTGTCGCACTTCCTCACCGACCGGCTGATGCAGGTCCCCGGCGTGGCCGGGCTGCGCTCCATGATCTGCCTGGAAGAGGTCAAGCCGACCTCGCCACTGCCCATCACCCTGCCCCCGCGCTAAGCCCGGGCACTCCATAAAAAAACAGGGCCGCCCCGAAGGACGGCCCTGTTTTTGCATCACGCGGCGTGCGCTATGCCGCTCAGATCTCCACCTTGGTGCCCAGCTCCACCACCCGGTTGGCCGGGATGTGGAAGAAGTCCGACGGCTTGGCACCGTTCTGGTACATCCACGCGAACAGGCGCTCGCGCCACAGCGACATGCCCAGCAGCTTGCTCGGCACCACCGTGTCGCGCGCCAGGAAGAAGGAAGTATCCATCAGGTCGAAGTGATGGCCGAACTGCTGCTCGGTCAGCGTCATGACCTTCTGCACTTCCGGCGCTTCCTTGAAACCGAAGGCCGCGCGCAGCAGGTAGACGTCGCCACCCAGCTCCTTCATGGTCAGGCGCTCGCTGTCGGCCACGTATGGCACGTCCCAGATGCTGATCTTCAGGAAGAACACGCGCTCATGCAGGATGCGGTTGTGCTTCAGGTTGTGCAGCAGGGCGACCGGGACGGTAGCGATGTTGCCGGTCATGAAGACGGCGGTCCCGCCCACGCGATGCGGCGGATGCGCCAGCAGGCCTTCGATGAAGGGCTCGATGGGAATGCCGTCATCCTTGATGCGCATGCGCAGCAGCATGCGGCCCGAGTACCAGGTCATCAGCAGGAAGAAGGCCGCGCCGCCGATGACCAGCGGGAACCAGCCACCCTCGGTAAGTTTGAGCAGGTTGGCCGCGAAGAAGGCCACATCGACCACCATGAAGCAGCCGATGGCCACCACCACGGCCGGCATGCGCCACTTCCAGATGTGGCGCATCACCACGCCCAGCAGCATGGTGGTGATCACCATGGTGGTGGTCACGGCCACACCATAGGCGGCGGCCAGGTTGTCGGATTTCTTGAAGGCCAGCACCACGGCCACCACCAGCACCAGCAGCATCCAGTTGATCAGGGGGATGTAGATCTGGCCCTGTTCATCCTCGGATGTATGCAGGATGCGCATGCGCGGCACGAAGCCCAGCAGGATGGCCTGGCTGGTCAGCGAGAAGGCCCCCGAGATCACCGCCTGCGACGCAATCACGGTGGCGCAGGTGGCCAGCACCACCATGGGCAGCACCAGCGGATCGGGGATCATCAGGTAGAAGGGATTCTTGATCGCATCCGGATTGGCGATCAGGTTGGCGCCCTGGCCGAAGTAATTGATCAGCAGCGAGGGCATCACCGTAAACAGCCACGCGTAGCGGATCGGCTTGATGCCGAAGTGGCCCATGTCGGCATACAACGCCTCGGCCCCGGTCAGCACCAGCACCACCGAGCCCAGCACGATGAAGGCCTGCAGCGAGTGCTCGGCCATGAAGTGCACGGCGTAATACGGGTTGATCGCCACCAGCACCTCGGGGGCCTTGACGATGTTGTAGAGGCCCAGCAAGGCCAGCGAGAAGAACCACAGGAACATCACCGGCCCGAAGAAGCGGCCCACCACGCTGGTGCCATGCCGCTGGATCAGGAACAGGATCACCACGATCACCAGCGTGAGCGGAATGACCGCATGCGCGGTACTCGGCGCGGCGATCTCCAGCCCTTCCACCGCCGAGAGCACCGAGATGGCCGGCGTGATGACGACGTCCCCGTAGAACATGCAGGCACCGAAGACGCCCAGCATCATCAGCAGCTTGGCGCGCGGCGACCCCGAGATGGCTGAGCGCAGCGACAGCGCCATCAGCGCCAGCACGCCGCCTTCGCCGTTGTTGTCGGCGCGCAGCACGAACATCACGTACTTGATGGTGACCACGATGGAGATCGACCAGAACAGCATCGAGATGATGCCCAGCACCGCGCCCGGAGAAAAGGCGATGCCGTGGTCGGGGCTGAAACATTCCTTGAGTGCGTACAGCGGACTGGTACCGATATCGCCGAACACCACACCCAGCGCAGCCAGGGTAATCAGGTGGAATTTGGTCGACCGGAGGGAAAGGCCTGAATTGGTATGAGATGAACCCATCTTGCTCCCTTTGCTTCTTCAAATAGAGTGCCGGCGGACAGGTTCTGGGGGCAGACGCCACCCTCGGCGGGGAGGGCTGGCCACTGTCCGGGCAGGACGCGTACTTTAGCGCACTCTGCCCGTGGTGCGCTCAAAATGCCGCTGACGACATCCTGACGTTGCGCGCGCGCCTCTCGCCTGGCTTGCGGAACTTGACAGCCGCGCACGGAGGCGGTTCCGGAATTGCACTGCCGCAAAAACCTTCATATCGCCTGGAACCGCCGTGGGACAAGGTTTTGCGGCCCATACAGCGGCCGCATATCGATATGCGGTAATCGAGTTTTTCTTTCTCCCCTGCCCTTTATATACTCCGAACGAATAAAGAACCGCGTTTTACCACCATGACGGTTCTAAGCCGAAACCGCACATCCACTGTCGGATTCTCCACCGAAGCCGGCCGACCTCCACCGCACAGGACATCATGACTACACGACTCTCTTCCAAAGGGCGCCTGCGGCGTCTCTTTACCACCACCCTGGCGCTGTCGCTGCTGGGCGCGCCGCTGGTGGCGCGCGCCGAAGGCCAGCTGCGCATTGCCGAGCAGTTCGGCATCGTCTATCTGCTGTTGAACGTGGCCCAGGACCAGCAACTGATCGAAAAGCACGGCAAGGCGGCCGGGGTCGATATCAAGGTGGAGTGGCTGAAGCTCTCCGGCGGTTCGGCCGTCAATGACGCGCTGCTGTCGGGTTCGGTCGATATCGCCGGCGCCGGCGTGGGCCCACTGCTGACCATCTGGGACCGCACCTATGGCAAGCAGAACGTGCGCGGCGTCGCTTCGCTGGGCAACTTCCCGTACTACCTGGTGAGCAACAATCCCAAGGTCAAGAGCATCGCCGACTTCGGCGACAAGGACCGCATCGCCGTGCCTGCGGTGGGCGTGTCGGTGCAGTCGCGCGTATTGCAGCTGGCCTCGGCCAAGCTGTGGGGCGACGCCCAGTACAACAAGCTGGACAAGGTCAGCATCGCCGTACCGCACCCGGATGCGACCGCCGCCATCATCAGCGGCGGCACCGAGATCACCGGCCACTTCGGCAATCCTCCGTTCCAGGAACAGGAACTGGCGGGCAACCTCAACGCGCACATCGTGCTGAAGTCCTATGACGTACTGGGTGGCCCCTCCTCAGCCACCGTGCTGTACGCCACCGAGAAATTCCGCAAGGACAATCCCAAGACCTACGGTGCCTTCCTCGGTGCTCTGGATGAAGCGGCCAAATTCATCAGCGCCAATCCCGAGAAGGCCGCCGACATCTACCTGAAGGTCAACAAGGGCAACACCGACCGCAAGCTGCTGCTGCAGATCATCAAGAACCCGGAAGTGCAGTTCAAGATCGCCCCGCAGAATACCTATGGCCTGGCCGAGTTCATGCATCGCGTGGGGGCCATCAAGAACAAGCCCGCCTCCGTGAAGGATTACTTCTTTGATGACGCGCACGTCCAAGGGGGCAGCTGAAATGGTTTTTTCGCTGAAATCATATAAACCATTTGCAGCCATGCTGGCCGGCGTCATCGCGCTGGGCAGCGCAGCCTCTGTCCACGCCGAAGGCACGATTCGCATCGCCCAGCAATTCGGCATCGGCTACCTGATCCTCGACGTGGTGCAGGACCAGAAGCTGATCGAAAAATATGGCAAGCAGGAAGGTGTGGACATCAAGGTCGAGTGGACCAGCCTGTCGGGCGCCACCGGCATGAACGAAGCCCTGCTGGCCGGTGCCCTGGACGTGGTCTCGGCCGGTGCGCCGCCGGCCCTGGTGCTGTGGGACCGCACGCGCGGCCGGCAGAACGTCAAGGCGATTGCCTCGCTGGGCTCCATGCCCAACTACCTGCTGAGCAACAATCCCAAGGTCAGGACCATCAAGGACTTCAGCGACAAGGACCGCATCGCCGTCCCGGCCGCAGGGGTCGGCTTCCAGTCGCGCACGCTGCAGATCGAGACCGCCAAGGTGTTCGGCAAGGAAGATTTCAAGCGCTTCGACAGCATCAGCGTGAGCCTCTCGCATCCGGATGCCACGGCGGCCCTGATCGCGGGCGGCTCGGAAATCAATGCGCACTTCTCCAGCCCGCCCTTCCAGTACCAGGCGCTGGAAAACAAGAACGTGCACAAGGTCATCAGCTCCTACGACATCATGGGCGGCCCGGCGACCTTCAACGTGCTCTACACGACCCAGAAATTCCACGACGAGAACCCCAAGACCTACCGCGCCTTCTACAAGGCGCTGGTGGAAGCGGCCGAGTTCGTGCGCAACAACAAGGCCAAGGCGGCCGATACCTTCATCCGCGTGCAGAAGTCCAAGCTCTCGCCGGCGTTCGTGCGCAAGATCGTGGAAGACCCGGAAATCAACTTCACCGTCTCGCCCGAGCGCACCTTCGTCTATGCCGAGCAGCTGCATGCGCTGGGCGTGCTGAAGAATCGCGCCAGCAGCTGGAAGGATTACTTCTTCGAGGAAGCGTATGCACAACCCGGCAGCTGAAACCGCCAGCGTGAGCGCCGCGGCCAGCCTGCAGCCGCTGCTGCAGGTGGACCGCGTGAGCCTGCAATACCGTACCGCCACGGCCGTGGTGCAGGCCACGCATGAAGTCAGTTTCGACGTGCATCCGGCAGACCGCTTCGTGCTGCTGGGGCCCTCGGGCTGTGGCAAGTCCAGCCTCCTCAAATCGGTCGCGGGCTTCCTGCCGCCGGCTGGCGGCGAGATCCGTCTCGACGGCCAGGTAGTGCATCAGCCGGGGCCGGACCGCATCGTGGTGTTCCAGGAATTCGACCAGCTGCCGCCGTGGAAGACGGTGCTGCAGAACGTGATGTTTCCGCTGCTGGCCTCGCGCACGCTGGGCAAGCGCGAAGCCGCCGAGCGCGCGCGCCATTACCTGGAGAAGGTGGGCCTGGCGCGCTTTGCCGATGCCTATCCGCATACGCTCTCGGGCGGCATGAAGGCGCGCGTGGCGATTGCCCGCGCACTGGCGATGCAACCCAAGATGCTGCTGATGGATGAGCCCTTCGCCGCCCTCGATGCGCTGACCCGCCGCAAGATGCAGGAAGAATTGCTGGCGCTGTGGGACGAGGTGCGCTTCACCCTGCTGTTCGTGACGCACTCCATCGAAGAAGCCCTGGTGGTGGGCAACCGCATCCTGCTGCTCTCGCCCCATCCGGGCCGCGTGCGCGCCGAGATCAACAGCCATCAGTACGACTTGTCCAGCCTCGGTGGCGTGGGCTTCCAGCAGACCGCGCAGCGCATCCATCGACTGCTCTTCGATGAGGGCGGTGAGACCAGCGCGGCCAGCACAGCGGCACCGGTCATCAATTTCAGCGATGTCCGTTTTTCTTACTAAAGACCGAAATACGCCATGCCCCAGACTCCCCCGATCCGCGACGAATACGAACTGCCGCTGACTCCCCTGCCCGGCCTGGTGCTGCAGCGCCAGTTCTCGCTGCCGCAGCGCATCTGGCAACAGGGCTGGGTGCGCAAGGGTGCGATTCTTCTCTTGCTGGCGTTGATATGGGAAGGCGTCGCGCGCTGGCAGAACAATGACCTGCTGCTGCCGACCTTCCTGCAGACCGCGCAGGCTTTCATCGATGGCCTCAAGACGGGCGAGCTGTTCGGCAAGACCTGGCTGTCGCTGCAGGTGCTGCTGAAGGCCTATCTGCTGGGCATCGTGGCAGCCTTCGTGCTGACCACGCTGGCGGTGTCGACGCAATTCGGGCGCGACCTGCTGGGTACGCTCACCTCGATGTTCAACCCGCTGCCGGCCATTGCGCTGCTGCCCATCGCCCTGCTGTGGTTCGGGCTGGGCGAAGGCAGCCTGATCTTCGTGCTGGTGCATTCGGTGCTGTGGGCGCTGGCGGTCAATACCTATGCGGGCTTCCTGGGGGTCTCGGACACCCTGCGCATGGCCGGCCGCAACTATGGCCTGCGCGGCCTGGGCTTCGTGCTGCAGGTGCTGGTGCCGGCTGCCCTGCCCTCCATCCTGGCGGGATTGCGCATCGGCTGGGCATTTGCATGGCGCACGCTGATTGCTGCAGAACTGGTGTTCGGTGCCACCAGCGGCAAAGGCGGACTGGGCTGGTACATCTTCCAGAATCGCAACGAACTCTATACCGACAAGGTCTTCGCCGGGCTGGCCATGGTGATCCTGATTGGCCTGCTGGTAGAGAACCTGGTCTTCAATACGCTGGAACGCGTGACCGTGAAGAAGTGGGGCATGCAGCGCTGAGCGCGCTGCAAGTCCAGACTGGCTGTTGCTCAGGAGTTAGTTGCGTTTGCGGACTTACAGCAGCGACAGCTGGTTGGGATCTTCGCGCCGCCGCGATTGCGCCTTGCGGCGCGGGTCGATGACCTGGCCGATATCGCGGCCCTCGGTGGAAATGCCCTCGATGGCCAGCAGCAGTTTCTTGACGTGCAGCCCGCCGGCAAAGCCGGTCAGTTCGCCGCCGGTGCCGATGACGCGATGGCAGGGCGCGATGATTGAAATGGGATTGCGGCCATTGGCAGCCCCCACGGCGCGCACCGCCTTGTCGTTGCCGAGCTGGCGTGCGATATCGAGATAGGTGCGGGTCTGGCCATAAGGGATGTCGAGCAGGGCCGACCACACCTGGCGCTGGAATTCGGTGCCTTCAAAATACAGCGGGATGTCGAAGCTCTCGCGTTCGCCGGCAAAATATTCGCGCAGCTGATGTTCGGTTTCGATCAGGACCGGACGGTCTTCATCTTCCACCATTTCACCCAGGCGCACGCGCAGGGCGTCGTCGTCCTCCCACAGGATGGCCGCCAGGTGATCCCCCTTGGCCACCAGCTTGAGCAAACCGGCCGGGGAGGCCATCAGCTTGTACGCGTATTCCATTGGCATCTCTTTTGTTGCGTTGAGGGGGCTGATTCTACTGTGTTACCGCTTGAGGTCGTCAAGAATGTTCCAGAAACTTCGATGGCGAAATGGATGCTGGCAGGGGATCATCGCATCCTCATAACGTAATCGATACTACGCTCATGGACAAACCCCGCAGGCCCGTGCCCGACCCGTTTGGCATATGGAAATTGCTTCCAACCAAAACTGGCGATTATCAACAAACCCTGCGCAGGGAATGGGATGACCGGAGCTTGCTGCAAGCAAAAAAAAAGCGCCGATAACATCGACGCTTGCTTCACGATATTGAACGGCTTCACACCGTCAACACCGAATGCCCGCTCTCGTTGAACGCGTCATACACCCGCGTGCACACACGGCAGAACAGATGGCTGCGCTTGACATGATGGTGGCGCAACACCAACTGCAGCGCCACGCCTTCACAATGCGGGCAAGCCTCGCGCATCGGGCCCACCGGCGTGACCTCGGCGGCCAGGAAGCCGTTGGGGGTCATGATGCCGTCCACGACTTCGCGCGGATCCAGTTCCACCAGTTTCAACAGCAGGGGTGTGGTGCGCTGGTAGTAGCGCGCGCGTTCGCGCGGGGGAACGAGGGGACTGAAGGGCAGGGGCGGGGACGATCGGACATCCGGTTGCCGGGTGGCCATGCTCATGGGTATCTCCTGGGTGAGAACTGCTGAGACTGTTCGGATCTGCGTGAGAAGGAAGGGCGCGCGCCACTTCCGGGTGCCGCATCCGGGCTGGCTGTTCTCTCCGGGTGGAAGCAGCTGGCGGCGCGACGAGTCTTTACTCTAGTCGGCGCTGCGGCGGACTTCAATGGCCACTTGCAAAGAAATTTTGTGTTGTCTGGACTGCAATTACTCAGGTACTGGTTATCATCGGCCAGACAAAAAATTACGCGACGGATTTTTGAATTTGCAAGCAGAACGGCCCATGACTTTGCTTTCGCGGCATCCTGAGCGGCTGCATGCCCGAACTGCTACAAATCACCCCATTGGCTCTACAATCTCAGCATGACAACGCTCAACGACATCGAAGCCGCCGCCCTGCGGCTGCAAGGCCAGATCCTGGAGACACCCTGTGTGGAATCGCGCACGCTGTCCCAGATCGTCGGCGCCCAGGTCTTCCTGAAATTCGAAAACCTGCAATTCACCGCCTCCTTCAAGGAACGCGGCGCCTGCAACAAGATGGTCGACGTCGCCGCCAGCGAAGGCGGCGCGCGCGGCGTGGTGGCCATGTCGGCCGGCAACCATGCACAAGGCGTGGCCTATCACGCACAGCGGCTGGGCTTGCCAGCCACCATCGTGATGCCGCGCTTCACGCCCGGCGTGAAGATCGAACGCACGCGCGGCTTCGGTGCCAATGTCGTGCTGCATGGCGACACCCTGGAAGCGGCCCGCACCCACGCCTACGAACTGGCCGAAAAAGAGGGCCTGACCTTCGTCCATCCCTATGACGATGAAGCCATCATCGCCGGCCAGGGCACGGTCGCGCTGGAGATGATGAAGGCGGTGCCGGACCTGGATTGCCTGGTGGTTTCCATCGGCGGTGGCGGCCTGCTGGCCGGCATGGCCGTGGCCGCGCGCGCCATCAAGCCGGAGATCGAGATCGTGGGCGTGCAGACACGCCGCTTCCCGACCATGTTCAATGCCGTCAAGGGTACGGAACACCCGGTCGGTGCCAGCACCATCGCCGAAGGCATCGCGGTCGGCACGCCCGGCACGCTGACCCGCGCCATCATCGCGCGCGAAGCCGACGAGCTGCTGCTGGTCGATGAAGGCGATATCGAACAGGCTGTGCTGATGCTGCTGGAAATCGAAAAGACCTTGGTGGAAGGGGCGGGTGCCGCCGGACTGGCAGCGCTGGTGCGCTATCCGGACCGCTTCCGCGGCAAGCGCGTGGGGCTGGTGCTGTCGGGCGGCAACATCGATCCGCTGTTGCTGACCGCCATCATCGAACGCGGCATGGTGCGCGCCGGACGCCTGGCCCGCGTCAAGGTCAGTTCACGCGACGTGCCCGGCACGCTGGCGCGCATCACCGGCATCGTCGCCGAAGCCGGTGCCAACATCGATGAAGTCCACCATCAACGCGCCTTTACGCTCTTGGCCGCGCAGAACGTGGATATCGAACTGGTGCTGCAAACCCGTGGCCGTCCGCATCTGGCGCAGGTGCTGCAAGCCTTGCGCGCGGCCGGCTTCGAGGCCGAAGAACTGCACTGACCGCAAGCCTCGCCGCCGCGCCGGATCCCGGGTTCAGCGGCGGCGATGGAACCGGATCTTCTGTTCCAGCGGCGGCAGGGCATCACCGCTATCGCCACAGCCATCACACGCACCGCCACCACAGCCCCCGCTCTTGGCGGGCGGCAGCCACCGCCGGCCCAGGGCCTGCCACATCCCCGCACGACGACGAATCAGCCAGCTCGCCAGCCGCGCCTGCCAGCGCCAGCTTGCCGAGGGTGCCAGCTTGCGCAGCATGTAGAGCGCACTGGCCGTCACCAGCGCGGCAATGACCGCGTATTGCCACCACAGCGTGTGATTCATGCCAGCCACCTCGCGATGTTGTAGGTCAGGAAGGACGCAGCATACGCCAGCACGAACATGTAGCCGAAGGACAGCGCCACCATGCGCCAGGACTGCGTCTCGCGGCGGATGATGGCCAGCGTGGACATGCACTGCGGCGCAAAGGCGAACCACACCATCAGCGACAGCGCACTGGCCAGCGAGATGTGCGTGGCCAGCGCGCTTTGCAGCGCCGCGCCTTCTTCACCGCCCACCGCATAGACGGTGGCCAGGGTGGCCACGGCGGTTTCCCGCGCGGCGAAGGCCGGGATCAGCGACAGGCTGATCTGCCAGTTGAAGCCCAGCGGAGCGAACAGCATTTGCAGGCTGTGGCCGATATAACCGGCGATGGAATAATCGATGGCGGCGCGGGTCGCGCCTTCCGGTGCCGAGGGGAAGGTGCAGATGGCCCACATCAGCACCGTCAGCGCCAGCATCACGCCGGTCAGGCGCTTGAGGAAGATGGCGCCGCGTTCCCACAGGCCCAGCGCGATATCGCGCCAATTCGGCAGGCGATAGGAAGGCAGCTCCATCAACAGCGCGCGCTCCTGGCGCGCATTGCCGATGCGCTTGGCCACCCAGGCCACCAACATGGCGGCGGCAATCCCCGCCACATAGAGACAGAACAGCGCCAGCCCTTGCAGGTTGAAGATCCCCAGCACCGGACGATGCGGAATGAAGGCACCGATCAGCAGGGCATACACCGGCAGGCGCGCCGAACAGGTCATCAGCGGCGCGACCAGGATGGTCGCCAGCCGGTCACGCGGATCGGTGATGCTGCGCGTGCCCATGATGCCGGGAATGGCACAGGCGAAGCTGGAAAGCAGGGGGATGAAGGAACGTCCCGACAAACCCACCGAGACCATCAGCTTGTCCAGCACGAAGGCCGCGCGCGGCAGGTAGCCGGATTCCTCCAGCAACAAGATGAAGAAGAACAGCACCAGGATCTGCGGCAGGAAGCCCAGCACCGTGCCCAGCCCGGCCAGCAGGCCATCGGTGACCAGCCCGCGCAAGGGCCCCTCCGGCAGCCACTCGCCGACCACGCCGCCGAGCGTGCCGAAACCATCGGCAATGGCGTCCGTCATCGGCTTGCCGATGGCATACACCGCCTGGAACACCAGGAACATGGTCAGCGCCAGCAACAGCACCCCGAACACCGGATGCAGGGCCACGCGGTCGATCGCATCATCGCGGCGGTCGGTCGGGGCTGGCATCACCACGGTATCGGCCAGCAGGGCGCGCACTTCCACGTGCAAGTCATCCGGTTCTTCGGCGGCCGGGGAGGGCACGGGGGCCTGCGTATCGATGGCCGCCACCAGCGCGCGCGTGCCGCCGCGCCTGACCGCGATGGTCTCGATGACCGGCATGCCCAGGCGCTGCGACAGCGCCGCCACGTCGATGCGGATACCGCGCCGGGCGGCCGCATCCATCATGTTCAGCGCCAGCACCATGGGCCGGCCCAGGCGGCGCACCTCCAGCACGAAGCGCAGGTGCAGGCGCAGGTTGGTGGCATCGGCCACGCAGACGATCAGGTCCGGCACCGTCTCGCCGGGATAGCGGCCGGCCAGCACCGCCTGCGTCACGCGTTCATCAGGGCTCACCGATTGCAGGCTGTAAGCGCCCGGCAGGTCCATCACACGTACATGGCGTCCGGAAGGGGCGGTGAAGGCACCCGACTTGCGCTCCACGGTCACGCCCGCGTAGTTGGCGACCTTCTGGCGCGCGCCAGTCAGCTGGTTGAAGAGGGCGGTCTTGCCGCAATTCGGATTGCCCACCAGGGCGATGTTGAGGGCGGCGCTGCTCATGCCGCCGCTCCCGCAGCCAGCGTCACGCGCTCGGCTTCGGCACGGCGCAGGGCAAATCGCGTCGAGCCGATCTGGACCACGATGGGATCGCCGCCAAAGGGCGCGCTGGCCACCACCCGCACCGGTTCACCGCGCACGAAACCGAGGTCGCGCAGGCGCGCGGCCACGGCATCGGCGGGTTGAAGGTCAGTCACCTGGTCGACGATGGCACCGACCCCCTTGGCTAGTTCAGTAAGACGCATGGTTTTTCTTCTGATCAGGATTCAGGAACGATTCTCATTATATTGCTTCACCCTGATGAACGCCTGACGGCTGCTGACCGCCAGCGCCCCGCCCGGCCTTGTCCGGCGCGGCTGCGGCGATATGCCGCAGCCGCAGCCGCGCAATCCTCTCCAAAGTGTTGGATTAAAGATAATGAAAGAAACGCAACTTCATCATTTTCTTTTATCATCTGAACAATAATTTCGGCAATCATGTCGCTTCTTCGCCGAATCCCGTTGAAATTTCCATGCGTAAATTTTTGCAGCGCACTATACTTATTTTTGTTTCCGCAGGGAAATGCATGACCGGCTGCGCAGGCCGGATGACTGGGAGCCGGAAGGGCCGCGTGGGGGTGGCCAGGCCGGTGCGATCGATTCAAGCAGCTTGCACGGGACCAGGCCTGGCGGCCTGAGTGACAACAACAAGATGATTCCACATCCAGCAGGGCCCGCCGGATCCGACATGCCGCAGCCGATGCCGCTGCGCACGTTGCTGGCTGAAATCAGCGCATTGACGCTGCACGTACAGCAACTGAGCCGCATGGCTGGCGAAGCCAGCGCACTGATCGACAACAGCCAGAGGCCGGCACCCATTGACCCGGTACCCTTGCGGGCCGGGGGCCAGGATGACGAGGCCGATGCCAGCCCCGCCCATCCATCCGGCTCGGTGGACCTGGAAGACGCCATCCTGCGCATCTTCGACGAGACCTTCGGTCCGCGCACCGACACCCTGGAACGCCAGATGAGCATGAGCCTGATCGCCGAGATCGGCCCGGCCGCCTTCGTGCAGAAGGTGCTGTGGGGCGAGGAGATCAGCGACATCGCACTGACCATCGCGCTGGAGCGCATGCTGCCCGCGCTGGAACTGCTGGTGGAGGCGCATCCGCGCGCCTTCCTGCGGCAGGCCAACTCGGTGCTGGGGCGCTTCAAGTCCAACTAGGACTTTTATTCAACTCACTTGTCCGGCGCGCTGCGCTTGAGCGAACGCTGCAAGTGCGCCGCAAAGCGCGAGGCCGCAATCGACTGCCGGTGATACGCCAGCGACAGTTGCGCGCGCGGCGCCGGCTCGCGGATGTCGATATAGCGCACCTGGGCCAGTTGCACCTGTTCGATCGCCTCAGGCACGATGGAGATGCCCAGCCCCGCGGCCACCAGATTGATGGCCGAGGTCAGTTGCGGGGCCAGCTGGATCACCTGCGGATCGAAGCCGGCCGCCTGGCAGGCGCTGAAGATGTTGTCATAGAGTGCCGAGCCCTTGCCGCGCGGGACCATGATGAAATTCTCCCCGGCCAGATCCTGCAAGTGCAGCGACTTGCGCCGCGCCAGCGGATGCGAACGCGGCAGCGCCACCTTCAGTTTTTCCGCCGGCAGCTCGACCACGCCCAGCTCCGCCGAAGGCGTGGTGACGATGCGCACGAAGGCCGCATCCAGTTGTGAGGCAGCAATATCGGCCAGCAGCTGTTCGGTGATGCCTTCACTCAGGGAAATTTCCAGCTTGCGATGGCGTTCGCGGAATTGCTGCAAGGCGTGCGACACCAGCGGATGAAACACCGCCGACGAAGTAAATCCCATGCGCAACAAACCCACTTCGCCACTGGCCGCCTGCTGCGCGGCACGCAAGGCCTGCTCGGCATCGTCCACCGCTTTCTGTGCGTGCGGCAGGAACACGCGGCCGACCTCGGACAGCTCCACGCCGTGCGAGGTGCGCAGGAAGAGGGCACCGCCGATCTCGGCTTCCAGATCCTTGATCTGCATCGACAGCGGCGGTTGGCCGATGCCGACCTTCTCGGCGGCGCGCGTGAAACTGCGCTGTTCGGCCACGGCCAGGAAATAGCGGAGGTGTCGGAGTTCCATGTCGGGCGCCCTGTGAAGAGTGGCTGATATCTGTTTCATAGATGGCGAGCGTGCGTGCCATATATTGGACAATATAGCCGAATTATTCCAGACTGCCTCCCTCCACAACACACCCCGTGCGCCGGCCCATCCCTGGCGCGCGCATCGCCATGCAGTCCGTCTCCGACACCTCCACCACCGGCAGCAGCGCCCTCCACGGCAAGCCGGTCAAGCAACCCGGCACCGTTCTGCCGCGCGGGGCCGTGCGCGGATCAGCCGCCTATCGCAACATCGTTCTGGCCTTGTTCTGTTCCGGTTTCGCCACGTTCTCGCTGCTGTATTGCGTGCAGCCACTGCTGCCCGCCTTCGCGCAGGAATTCGGCATCGGTGCCGCGAGCGCATCGCTGGCACTCTCGCTGTCGACCGGTTTTCTGGCGGTGTCGATTCTGCTGGCCGGCATGGTGTCGGAACGCTACGGCCGCAAGGAACTGATGTTCGCCTCGCTGGCCACCGCGGCCTGCTGCAACCTGCTGGCCGGGGTGGCACCAAACTGGGAGCTGATCCTGGTGGTGCGTGCGGTGGAGGGCATCGCACTGGGTGGCGTACCGGCGGTGGCGATGGCCTACCTCGCGGAAGAAATCGATGCCAGCGGGCTGGGCTATGCGATGGGGCTGTATGTGGGCGGCAATGCCTTTGGCGGGATGGTGGGGCGGGTAGCAATGAGCACCATGTCCGAGCACATCGGCTGGCGTCATGCCATGCTGGTCATCGGCGCGCTGGATCTGGCGCTGGCGGTGGCCTTCGTGCTGATGCTGCCGGCCTCGCGCAACTTCGTGCGCAACGGCACGATGCAGTTGCGCGATCACGTCGCGCTGTGGAAGCGCCATCTGGGCCATGCGCGCCTGCCGCTGACCTTCGGCATCGCGGCGCTCAACATGGGCATCTTCGCCACGTCTTACAACTATGCGGGTTTCCGTCTGATGAGCCCGCCGTTCTCGCTCTCGGCCACGCTGACCGGGCTGATCTTCAGCGCCTACATCTTCGGCATCGTGTCCTCTTCCTGGGCCGGCTCGCTGGCCGACCGCTATGGCCGCGCACCGCTGGTGGCGGCCGGCATCGCCACCTCGTGCGCCGGACTGTTCCTGACCTGCACCTCGTCACTGGCGCTGGTGATCACGGGCATCGTGCTGCTGACCGTCGGTTTCTTCACCACGCATTCGGCCGCCAGCAGCTGGGTCGGGCGCATGGCCAGCAGCGGCCGCGGCCATGCGGCCTCGCTCTATCTGCTGTCCTACTACCTGGGCGGCAGTGTCCTCGGTTCGGCCGGTGGCTGGTTCTGGGAACACTCGGGCTGGAATGCGGTGGCGGCCTTCATGCTGTTGCAGGTGATGGCGGCGGCCTGGCTGGCGCGGCGCTTGTGGCGGCAGGGACGCAATTGAAAATGCCAACAGGCGAATAGAAGCGGACAAAAAAAATCCCCGGCCGCAGCCGGGGATAATCCTCAAGACCTCAGTCTGTCAAATTACGGAGTCTTGTCAGTCGGGGTGGCAGGCGAAGTGGCCAGGGCTTCATTGCGCTGAGCGGTGGAGTCCTTCTTTTCCTGCTTCAGCTGCGCCTTGGCAGCCTTCTTGTCGGCCTTGTACTCCTGCTTGGCGGCCTTCTTCTGCGCCTTGTACTCGGCCTTGGCGTCGGCATCAGCCTGGCGCTTCTGAACGAACGGGTCGTTCGACGGCACAGCCGACGGCGTGGTCGCGGTGGCGCTCATCGGCGCGGTCGGTGCAGCACCCACGGCGGTGCCGTTGGTCGGTGCATTCTGGGCCATGGCGCTACCGGCCAGGGCCATGAACAGGGACGAAATCAGGATGTGACGAGTCTTCATGCTTACCTCCTTGCGTTGTGTTTATCAAAAAGCCCGAGGCTTTCAGTAAGGTCGGGTCGCTG
The DNA here is from genome assembly GCF_002296545.1 of Herbaspirillum sp. UBA812. Lineage (NCBI taxonomy): Bacteria > Pseudomonadati > Pseudomonadota > Betaproteobacteria > Burkholderiales > Oxalobacteraceae > Herbaspirillum > Herbaspirillum sp. UBA812. The sequence goes on from NZ_DBIC01000053.1 coordinate 28,390, forward strand.
GATCGTTGATCCATGTCCATCACTATAGGCAGGCTTGCTGTTGCGCTATGTCGGACAAGGTCTGATTCTCAGCTTCCCCGATGCCGCAAATTGATGAGCGGTTTCGTGACCTGCCGCTCAGCTCCATTTGCGTCATGCGTGAAACTCTGAACGCATCCCGCACCACAAGGTTCGGAGGAAAGTGCAAGCGTCAGTGAGCGTTGCAAGCAATCGTAACAAGCGGGAACTGCCCGCCCGGCAAGGCTTGTACTCACTTTCCGGCGGGCATCACGGCAGCTTCGTTCAGCGATCCGCGCGCACCACCACCTTGCCGAAGGGCCCACGCTCCAGATGCGCCAGTGCCTCGGGCAACTGCGCGAATCCATATTCCTGTTCCACCACCGGCACCAGGCGCAGGTGATCCACGGCGCGCACCAGGTCTTCCAGCGCACGGCGGTGACCGACGCCGATGCCCTGGATGGTGTGGCGACCCAGCAGCAACGGGAAGATCGAAGTCTGCAACTGCGCATCCCCGAGCAAGCCGATGACCGACAAGCGGCCGCCTTGCCTGAGGGCCTGCAGCGAGCGCCCGATGTTCTCGCCGCCCACCAGTTCCAGCACATGATCGGCACCCCGTCCTTCCGTCAGAGCCCGCACCTCGTGCTGCCACTCCGGATGCTGGCTGCGCAGCAGGCCGTGCGTGGCACCCAGCGCCCGTGCGCGTTCCAGCTTGCCGGCATCGCCCGAGAGGATGATGGTGCGCGCGCCATGTGCCGCCGCCAACTGCACACCGAACAGCGCCACGCCGCCCGTGCCTTGCAGCACCACCGTCTGCCCGGCATGCAAGTGACCGTGCTCCACCAGCGCCATCCACGCCGTGAGACCGGCGCAGGGCAGGGTGCTGGCCTGCGCATCCGTCAAGTGCAATGGCGCGGCGACGGCCCAGTCTTCCTGCAGCAGCACGTACTCGGCCAGCATGCCGGGACCGGGTGCGCCCAGCGCCAGCGTGCCCTGCGGCCAGGGACCATCGAGCCAGCCGCCCCAGAACGTGGAGAGCACGCGCTGGCCCGCAATGAAACGC